>CAJOID010000056.1 GCA_905234595.1 uncultured Lachnospiraceae bacterium
GCGTCCATGGTCACATATTCCATCGCGCTCAGGATCTGGCCCTCCGCGTCATATGCCTCTATCGTCTGTGAATAAGTCTGATAATCCATACCATACTCATAGATATCCTTATAATCAACAACTCGGCTTCGCAGGTCACTCACTACGATCAAAGATCCGGCAGCGGGTTCCTCCGATGTATAGGTCGAATAGAAATTGGGCTGTTTGGTGGGGGTGATGTACTCAACCTTAAGATGCGGCGAAAGATCGCCGAATCTGCTTAAAGTTTCCTTCAGAGTCGTGTCTGTCTGGCTTTCGGAACTCCATACATATATATCGATATCCTGATCCAGACCGGCAACATATTCTTCTGTCTGCTCAGTCAGTTTGAACATACTGTTATATGTGGCATCTATACTCGTATATTCCGTGGGGATCTTACGTACGCCGAAATTGATCAGCACACCCGCTGCTATTATGGTGATTATGGTAGCTACGCTGAATGCTCCCAGCCCCAGATGCCGTACGCTCATGCTCCAGCGTCTTTTCTCTATGATCTGAACAGCCAGAAGAAGTGCCACTATGGTGACCGTCAGCAGATATACAACACAGGTCAGGTCGAGAGTGCCAGCCATAAACGGTCCGAGTGCGGAATACAGATCATAGCAGCCCAGGATCTTTGTCACGATATTTCCGCTCTCGGAAATAAGCGCACAGATATTGTTCATCATGTATCCGATAAAGAGGATGACGAAGCACAGTACCGCAGCTATGATCTGGCTCTCCGTGATCCCGGAAATGAACACGCCTATGGCTATGCAGGCAAGTCCGTATAGCCAGAAACCGAGGATAGCCGTATAGCTCTCTCCCATAGGTACAGTGCCGTAGAGACTCATTACCAGAGGAGTCACGGATATGATAAGCATATCTATGGAAAAAAGTGCTGCCAGAGCAAGGAACTTGCCAAACACTATCTTCCATACGGAGACAGGTGCAGTGAGGATGAGCTGGTCAGCTCTGGTCCGTCTGTCCTCGGATATGATCCTCATGGTCAGGATCGGCACGGCGATCATCATGATGAAAGCCATCGAACTCAGTGTATATGATACATACGGGTATCCGCTGAGCATGTTATATACGAAAAAGTACAGTCCGTAGAGTGCAAGAATGACCGCCATGAAAAGCCATCCGGTGATACCGGTAAAGCAGGCGCGCAGTTCTCTTTTAAATATCGCCAGCATTATTCCTCGCCTCCTTCCTCGGTGTCTGTGTCTACGGTGCTTTGGTCCGCATCGGGTTCGGTATCTGCGGCATCATCGGCATCCTCGGGAGTTTCCTCCGTACCGTCGGTCTGCGTGAGCTCGAGGAATACATCCTCCAGTGATCTCGCATGTCCCATCATCTCGAGAATGATGAGGCCGTTCTGAACAGCTGTCTTGAATACATCCGCACGTATATCAACATCGGCTGATGTGTGAAGTTTGATTGAAACAACGCCGGGTTCAGGGCTTGTGCCCGTCTCTATACTGTCAACACCGGTTATGGCACTGTAGATGTCTGCTATGGCCTGGGGATCAGTATTGCCGTCCGAGGTCAGAGTAACATCGATCTCATGGGATCCGTTCATATTACTCAAGAGCTTATCCGTCTCATCGGATGCAACCAGCTTACCTTTGGAGATGATGAATACATAGTTGCAGACCTCCGATATCTCGGACAGGATATGCGAACTTAAGATCACCGTATGATCCTTGCCGAGTTCCCTTATCAGGTCACGGACCTCTATGATCTGTGCCGGATCCAGTCCTACGGTAGGTTCATCCAAAATGATTATCTCGGGTTTACCCAGTATCGCCTGTGCGAGGCCGACTCTCTGCTTATAACCTTTACTCAGATTTCGGATGAGCCTGCCTGCCACATCGGATATACCTGTCATGACACAGGCTTCATCTACTTCCTCCTGCCTGTTGGCTCTCGGTATCTTCTTAAGTTCCGCAACGAACTCGAGATACTCGAGCACAGTCATATCCGGATACAGCGGAGGTATCTCGGGAAGATATCCTATGAGGGCTTTCGCCTTATTCGCCTCCCTGTATATGTCATAGCCGCCTATCTTCACGGTGCCGTCAGTGGCTGCCAGATAGCCGGTGATGATGTTCATGGTCGTGGACTTGCCCGCGCCGTTAGGTCCCAGAAATCCGTAGATCCGCTGTATGGTTGCCATACTTTTTTGTCAGATGTTCGATCTCTATCATGGTTGTGCTCCTTCTTAAACATTTCATGCTCGCAGAATCAAAAAACCGCAAGCATGCTTAATATTATAACCATATTGTGTCGAAACTGTGTCTTTTTTTCTTGCACAGTCATATTTGCTATGTTATAATACGCTTTGTGTTTGACGAGAGTCACACAAAATGCTGCTATGGCTCAGTCGGTAGAGCGCATCCTTGGTAAGGATGAGGTCACCGGTTCAATTCCGGTTAGCAGCTCGAGTGCAGCTTACGTAAAACCCCCGTATCACTACGGGGGTTTTGTTTTTGGTTCGACGTATTATTTCATTTATCAAGCTTTACGATACTTCTGTTATTCGGGATAAACTGCTCGAATATGAAGATACTGAAATTCTCTTTCGCCTTATCCAACTCGGCCTGCGAACGTATCGTCCATGCCACCGGCTTACCCTTAAACAGCTTGGTCGCAGCCATGAATCCGAGTTCGTTTGCATGTTCATGATTGTACGCTATGAAGTCGGGTCTCGTCATCCAGTTGAGACACAGATGCTTCAGGAAGAAATACAGCGGTCCCTTGAATCCGTCCTTGCGTCTGAACTTGTCTGAGAGCTGGCCTCTGATGATCTCGTTCCTGTTCTTACGGTACCATGACAGAGCCAGCGGATTGAAGCTCTCGATGATATATAAGCCTTTGTATCCCTGCAGGAGCCTGTCGGCGATCGGGCATACCGAGAAATCCATCCACTCCACCTTGTACTCCACTATGAGCGGAACCCGGCCGTCTACCAGAGTCAGGAATTCCTCAAATGTAGGTATCTGCTCATCTGTCCCATCCAGCCTGAACTGCTTCAGTTCCTCAAGAGAATATTCATATACCTTACCGGGTTGTCCGGTCATACGCTCAAGTGTGAAATCGTGGAATACGACAGGTATACGGTCCTTGGACAGCTGCACATCCAGCTCTATGCCGTATCCGGCTTCCACCGCTCTCTTAAATGCAGCCATTGAGTTCTCGGGAATACCCTTTTTCTTATCATGCAGTCCGCGATGCGCATACAGCGCCTCCTGATAAGGCTTCCAGTCGTGTATTGCCTGATTCCTGGGTTTGACCATCCACAGAAAGAGCAGAATGATCACAAGTACCACTATCAGGATCGTCCACAAATAATTCATCTCATCATCTCCATACAAATCTCTTTATCTGAATCTCCGTTCAATTCTCATATAGTATATATCCATAATCGCAGACAGCGCAAATATACTTGAAAATATCACATTTTCGGTTATAATCTTATAGGTTTGAAGTATCAGCGGGTGCCGGTGATCTGCCGGATACCGGATTCACATTAACGGGAGTATACATATGATTCAGGCATGTAACGTAACATACAGAGTCGGCAAAAAAGCCCTCTTCGAAGACGTCAATATCAAGTTCACCGAAGGAAACTGCTACGGCCTCATAGGCGCAAACGGGGCCGGCAAATCCACATTCTTAAAGATCCTCTCGGGAGAACTCGAGACCACCAACGGCGATATAGTGATCACACCGGGCGAAAGACTCTCTGTCCTCGAACAGGATCACTTCAAGTACGACGCATATTCGGTCATGGACACCGTCATCATGGGCAACCGGCGCCTCTATGACATCATGAAGGAGAAAGATGCCATTTATGCAAAAGAGGATTTCTCGGATGAAGACGGAGTAAGAGCTGCCGAGCTCGAAGCAGAGTTTGCGGAGATGGACGGATGGGATGCAGAGAGCAATGCTGCCATGCTGCTCAACGGTCTCGGCATAGAGACCGACCTGCACTATGCACAGATGGGTGATCTGGACGGTAATCAGAAGGTCAAGGTCCTGCTGGCCAAAGCTCTCTTCGGAAACCCCGATATACTGCTCCTTGACGAGCCTACCAACCACCTGGACCTCGATGCCATCGGATGGCTTGAGGAATTCCTTATAAACTTTGAGAACACTGTCATCGTGGTCAGCCACGACAGATATTTCCTGAATAAGGTCTGCACTTATACCGCGGACATCGACTACGGCAAGATTGAACTCTTCGCCGGCAACTATGATTTCTGGTTCGAATCCAGCCAGCTGATCATCAAGCAGCGCAAGGAAGCCAATAAGAAAAAGGAAGAACAGATCAAGGAACTGCAGGAGTTCATCTCCCGTTTCTCGGCTAACGCCAGCAAATCCAAGCAGGCTACATCACGTAAGAGAGCCCTGGAAAAGATCGAGCTCGACGATATCAGGCCTTCCAGCCGAAAGTATCCTTATATCGATTTCCGTCCCGAGCGTGAGATCGGTAATGAAGTTCTGACCGTAGAGAATATCTGCAAGACCGTGAACGGTGTCGAACTGCTCAAGAATGTATCGTTCATCGTGGGTCATGATGACAAGATCGCATTCGTCGGCGGCAACGAGCAGGCCAAGACCATGCTCTTCAAGATACTGATGGGTGAAGAAGAACCCGATTCAGGTACATACAAATGGGGGGTGACTACTTCACAGGCTTACTTCCCCAAGGATAATACCGACGAATTCAACAATGACTATACGATAACCGAGTGGCTGATGGGATACTCTCCCGTCAAGGATATCACCTATGTACGCGGCTTCCTCGGGCGTATGCTCTTCGCCGGTGAAGACGGTGTCAAGAAGGTGAAGGTTCTCTCGGGAGGTGAGAAGGTCAGATGTCTCCTCTCCAAGATGATGATCTCGGGAGCCAACTGCCTGATCTTCGATGAGCCTACCAACCACCTCGATATGGAGGCTATCTCGTCTCTTAACCAGGGCATGATCAAATTCAAGGGTGTGGAACTCTTCTCCTGCCATGACCATCAGGTAGTCGAGACCACCGCAAACCGGATCATCGAGATACTGCCCGACGGATCATATATCGACAAGATCACTACATACGACGAATATCTCGCAAGCGACGAGATGGCACGTAAGCGCACGATCTACACCAGTGCCGCCGAAGACGACGAAGACTGAGATAAACACAGCATACGGTCAAACCATGCATCTGCTATTTACAGACCTGGACGGAACACTCTTAAACAGCGAGTCCCTCATCTCGGACATGACTCGGGATATACTGAAGGACTATACGGATGCGGGGCACCTGCTGATCCCTAACAGTGGGCGCCCTCTCTTAAGTATACAGAAACTGGTCGACAGCGTCGGCATCACGGACATGGTCAGATACATCGTGGCATACAACGGAGCTCTGGTCTGGGACTGTGTCAAATCGGCTCCTGTCTGGAGTGCATGCGTTCCTTTTGACTGTGCACGTATCATTCAGGATAAGTGTTTCGAACTGGGCATCCATGTCCAGACATATAATCACGAGACCATATATACCCGCCGTGATGAACTTGAGATCACTTATTACAAAAAGCGCATATTCCTGCCGGTGCATTTCACCGACGATCCCATCGGGGATTGTGATGAAGAGCCGTATAAGATGCTCGCGATCAACCTGAAAGATCACGATATATTATGTAAACTCATTGAAGAGCTGACTCCTCTTATCGGCGACCGCATCAAGATGGTATTTTCCAATGACTGGTATCTCGAATTCTTTAATAAAGATGCGGGAAAAGACCGCGGGATTGTAGAGTTATGTAAACTTCTTAACATACCCGTCTCCGATTCATATTCCGCAGGTGATGAGCAGAATGACATCTCCATGATACGGGCTGCGGGCCATGGTATCGCCATGCTCAATGCCACTCCGCCCGTCAAAGAAGCCGCCGGTGTCATCACTGAATACGATAATGCACACGACGGCCTGGCGCTGTATATCAGGGATCACATCCTGAGCATGTGATCTTCTCCTATTTACTCAGTTTATACATCTCTTCGGTGGCAAGTCTCGCTTTGGCTACGATCGCTCCACCCTGATTCTTCGGGATACAATAGAACTGTTTCTGCGCATCTCCTATTCCTATCATGTCTCCCAGTTCATACCAGTAATAATCAGCATAGAGACTGTATGCATGTTTCGGGCTCTGATGATACTCAAGTTCCCCGTCGCATCCCGACAGGGAGAATCCGTCACCATCATGTATGAGTCTGCCGCTTCCCACATGATATATCGCTTCGAAATCCACCATCATGTATATCTCGACATCCAGATCCATCACATAGTCACCGGAGCGTATCTCATCACGTACGCATTCTCTCTCCCAGGCATACCATTCGGGCACGAACTCAAAGTTCTTCGCCGAATCGTTCACGGGCACACCGCGTCTGATATCCACCGAATCAAGTTCGACATCGGCTATACCGTCACCATCGGTGTCCCCGTATTGTCTCTCAAGCTTCCCGGTCTCAGTCAGTTCCCACTTCGTCCCGCAACGTCCGCAGGATATGTATATGCCCTCTCCGTGCATCTGTCCTTCAGTCCGGCATACAGGACATTTATACAGCACTCTGTGCAGCCCGTCAGCGCGGAACGGCTCATCGATCACGATCCCCGCTTCCTCCTGCTCGCGGAAATGGTCATATTCGAAGGCGCCCTGTATCACGGCATTGATCTCGTCAGCCGATTTGGATGCGATATCTTCCTGTGACAGCAGATATGTTTCCGTCGCGGTCACCTTCACTTTTCTCTTCTGCAGGCAGTTATACAGGGGATCTCTTAAGAATGCTCCCTTGGTGCGTATCATGATCACGGGGATCTTCAGCATCTTCACGAACCGCCCTATACTGTCCGGCAGCGGAGTAGTCGTACCGTCAAAAGTATAGCTTGCCTCCGGATACATGAGTATCGAACTGTTCAGTTCATCCACCGCATACTTCATATCCCTGAGCAGATACATATCGGAGATGAATTTCTTCGCGGGTATGCATCCGACACGTGCAAAGAGTCCCGCCTTGCCGATCATACCGTCATTGGTACAGATGATGTGATACTGTCTGTTCGCAAGCACTCTGAATGCGATCTCCAGATCAGTGAAGCATGAATGGTTCATCAGAAAGAGCGCCGGTTCATCCGCTGCCAGTTTATCCATCCCGTTAGTCTCGAGTTTGAATCCGACTGCGGCAAGTTCGGCCTCGGATAAGGTGCTGATGGTATGACGCAGTAATGCGCTCTGCTTTACAGGGCGAATATGCATCCGCGGTGTCATCGTGGCTACTTCACTGTATGTTTTTTCTCTTACCTTAATTTTCAAAAGAACATCCTCTCCTTTTAGCGGCATCCCACTCGGTCTGTCTGTCGAAATACTGTGAATTCAGCCAGTCCGCCACATCGGATATGCCGTCTTCATCCAGAGTGAAATACTCATGCGTCTTAAGTTCTTCAGGTGTGGAAAACAGCCCCAGCGGTTCCGGCCATATGGTGACCAGAATGCGGTCCGGTACATCCCCGGCAGTTTCCGTCTTCTCGCCCGGAACACGCTTTATCATATATCTCATACCGTCCATCGAACCGGAGTATTCTTCTTTTTTTACAAAATTCAAAATATGAAAACTGTTCTTATCGATCATTATCCGCTCCATGCCAGTCAATGGCCAGCATCGTGATATCATCAAACTGCTCCGCATCACCGACGAAGTCATCTATGCCTGCCTTGACCGCGGCAAGCAGGTCCTCCGGAGAAGCATTCGGATCCTTATTCAATGCAGCCAGCATCCTGTCGGTATCGAACTGTTCGTTCTTATCATTCGTGGCTTCGGGAACACCATCGGTATATACATACAGGCTGTCCCCCGGATTAAGCTCGAACTCATGATCCTTGAACATCAGTCCTTCCATCGTCGCCACAGCCGGAGAATGACGGTATTTGACCAGTTCCCATTCTCCTCCCGCACGTCTGATGGCCGGATGCTCATGACCGGCATTGGCTGCTATTCCTTTTCCGGTAGACAGTTCTATGATCGCCATCCATACGGTCACAAAATACTCCAGATCGTTACCCTCGCAGAGCTTATCATTTGCATAAGCCAGCACTTCCGCAGGCGATCCGCCCATCTCGGCCCTGTTCTTGATAAGCATCTTGGATATCATCATAAAAAGCGCCGCGGGTACTCCCTTACCGGATACATCGGCTATCACCAGAGCCAGATGATCATCGTCCACCGGGAAGAAATCATAGAAATCACCACCGACCTCCTTGGCCGGATCCATGGTCGCATACAGATCAAACTCACTGTGCGAAGCATTGATCTCTTCGAAATTACGGGGCAGCATGCTGGCCTGTATATTAGTGGCCACGCTCAGCTCACTGGCTATCCTCTCCTCTTTGGCCGTTGCTTCCTTCAGATCATTGATGTAATGCTGAAGGGAGTCCGTCATATCATTAAAAGACTGAGCCAGAGTTCCTATCTCATCATCGGTGCTGACCCCGGTACGGTAATCCAGATCGCCGTTGCTTATATTGCGCACATCCTGTTCCAGCTGTCTTAAAGGATCGGATATCTTCCTGGAGAAACGACCTGCGGTGATCGTGATCAGAAGCAGTATCACACCTATCAGCACCAGACAGTTCTGTATGACTCTCAGCACCCCTCTTACGACCGAGCTGACGACAGAATTCGTATTGGAATCTATGCTGTCACGTATCTCGTTTGCCGGAACAAGCACATTGGATACCGGACTGATTATACACAGTCTCCATCCTGTGGAGTCGATCGTAGCATAGGATACATAGAATGATCTCTCATCCTCACCTGTCCTGAGTATACCGTCACCCTGCTCGATTATCAGCTGACCTACGGATTTCAACACACTGTTCGAACTATCCGCAAAGATGTTGTATGTCTCCTGAGCATCCGGATCCAGATCCTTGCTCGCGATCACCGCTCCTTTATCATCGATCATGGTAGCGACGGTGGGATCCACGATGCCGTCATTGACCATGGATTCGTTCAGATCTTTCATCAGTACATCCATACCGACCACACCGATGAACTCACCGTCCGGACCGTAGAAAGGTGCGCAGCACGTAATGGTCAGGCCGCGGCCGTAGTTGTCCCAATATGTATCCGTGAACCTGCATTCTCCGCTGGTCTTGCCGAGGTTGTACCAGTTATCCGGCTTCCTGTACTCATAGAATCTGCCATCCTCTCCCGCCGCCAGCTGAGAATCTCTGTCATAACTGATCATCAGACCGTCTTCGGTTCCCAGATATATCGTCACGATATTGTCGTTCTCATGTACTATCGGCTCAAACACGTTCTCCATATTGCCGAGGAGTTCGTTATCGGGCCTGATGTCATCATATTGAATGAGTTTATTGGCCAGAAGCATCTGCATTGTCCAGACGCCCTCGTTTTCGGCACGGGGAATATCCACCGGCCTGGCCGGGTATTCTTCGGGTGATGCATACAGCGTGTTTGCATAAGCTGCTGCATATTCCACGGCACTTGAGTATGCCGACAGTTTCTGTTCAGCCAGTTTGGCCTTGTCCTGTACTTGTCTGGAGGTATTACGTTCGAGTTCTTCGATCATCGCCGTCGAGCTGATATCGGAAGCATCCTCTCCCAGCCTGGTGGATCCGGATACTGCCGAGTCACGTATCAGATATATCGCCGAGAAGCTGATGATCGCAGACAGGGCCAGAGTGACCATGGAGAAGGTAAGCGTATTCATCACCATCTTTTTGGATACGGATGATGAATCCATACCATCATAACCGAGTTTGGATGTAATGGTCTCATCCACCAGGAGATTCGCTATGATCAGAAGGACCGCGCCTGTCACCTGATAGGGTGTAGCAGGATTGTATGAAGTTCCCAGAAGCCTGCTGAGTATGGGATTCATGATCATCGTGATGACGATCTCTGTCGAGAATATCAGCGATGCGCTGATCGCGGAGACGCGCTTCTGACAGGTGATCTGAAGCAGTCCGTACACCGCACGGATGAATATACCCATGAACAATACGCTTATCCAGAATAACCGTTCTGTCGGGAGGCTCATGGTGGTCCTGCCCGCAGCCGCTTCTACGGCCCATGCCACAAAGGCGAATATCACTGAAAACAGCATCTGCGAAATGGTGAGTGCCGAACTGTCCTCATCAGCTCCGAGAATGGATACACCGACCACATATGCAGCGAAAAACAGATCCGCAAATATGAGATATATCACCTTGGACGACGAAAAGAGAGCCTCGGTATTACCGCCGAACATAAGCAGCAGCGCAATGACTGCCATAGCAGTCGCTATGCTCGACAGGAAATTCACTTTCTTGCGTAAAAGCAAAAGCATGGGAGTTACGAAGACGAAATACAGACTGACAACGCTCGAGACCACGACCGAATCCATGCTTCTCGATCCGAGCAGGACAAAAATGTTAAAACCTGTCAGAAGGACTGCAAAAAGGGCACCCTTGGCGAGCGTGGACCGTCTGATCCTGCGTATGCTCTTGAACCTGGCGGCAGCCATTACCGCAAGACCTATGACGTTGGTTATGCAGACAAAACAGAACGTAGATACCGAATCCGGTACGTTCGTCAGAAAAATATACTGTATCGCTGCCAGAAACGTGATAAAGATCAGTCCCAGCGTAGCCATGTATTTGACTTTGTTTTTCACCGCTCTGTCACCCTGTACTTCCCGATCAGAAACTCCGGTCCGTACGATTCCTTGAGCCGTCTCAGCCCCGGCACTCCCACATCTTCTTCAAAATTCACATATTTATATCCGTCCACGTTGAGTCTGGTAGATTCCTGTCTGAGAACCCTGTAGATACCCGGGTACTCTCTGTCCCCTTTCTCAATGAGCACATCATAATAATCGTCATCCAGTCCCACGCCATAGCAGAAAGCCCTTACATTCCCGTCTATCCTGATGACCGTACCGGTGATACCCAGGTCATCTGTGTGAGCGATCTGCCTCCGTATACATACCAGCTCACGCTCGAGTGCTTCCTCATCGTGGGTCTCGGAGTATGTGTTCATCCACTCAACAGCATAGTCCAGAACTTCCTCCAGATCATTGGCCGTCATCACATGTACTTCGGTCCTGTCGCCGAAATCCCGCCAGAACGAACGTATCTCCGTACGTCTGCGGGCATGAAACTTACCCGGGAAATCTCGCATGGTCTCCATACTTATGATATACTCGGCCAGATCCCTGTCATTTACGCATTCAAACTGTCCGGGATATGCCTCATTCAGGATACCGGCATACTTTTCGGTGAGTGTTATGAATTTTGCTTTTTTACCATGGGAATGAGCATCCGAAAGGATCGTCTCAAAAGCACCGGCAACATCTCCCGCCCCGAACGGAGCCAGGTAGACACGATAGTCGTCATCACACAGATGCTCCCTGCATACATAAAGAAAACCGTCCTGAATGCAAAAACTGTCTCCGTATTTCTCATACAGGGACCACATACTGACGGGTGAATGCTGACAGCACCCCTCCCCGTAAAGGGAGGTGTACCGATATATTGATCTGATATCGTCTAAAGTGACCGGTTTAAGATCCATCCCCATCTTTATCGGATGATACAACGTCAGTTTCCGGCTCATCGGCCTGCATATCATCGGGAACAAACATCTGCTCCTTATTGTCAATGCGGGTCCTGATATCACGTTTCATATGGCGGACGGCCCGGCGTATCTTCTTACGGTTCTTACGTCTGGTGACTGCCCAGATGATGACTGCGATAAGCGCTGCAGCAGCTGTTCCTGCAACGGCAATGAGCACTGTTCTCATTATATCATTCTTTTCCATACTTGAAACGTCCAGAATGAGTTTGGCTTCATTTCCGCTCAGGTCATATGTATAATATCCGCCCAGACTTCCGGTCCGCGGGAGTTCTTCCAGTCCGTCAGCTTCAACCACCCTGAGTATGAAGTCATCTCCCACCTCATCTCCGTATACGGTGTCGGGCTTGAATCTGATCTGATGTAAGCTCATGCCGTCATCGGGTATGATCAGTTCTATGGTCTCATACGCGGCAAGCGTATCGGGATCATCACTGTCATAGTTTATCTTTCTGGCTACGACCAGGGAATCCCCCTCCTTAAAAGCTCCGTCAACCAGTATCTCTGACTGATGCGCCGGGTTTGATCCGGTCGGATCCGAGAGAGTGGTCAGATACCTCTTATACTTCGCGGTGACGGTCATGTCAGTGGAAACATATTCTATAGACGGCTTATCCCATTCCACATAGAAGCCTTCTTTAGGATCCACGGATGGGTACTCTTCCTGCGTGATACGGTCGCCATAGTCAACCCTGGCTTTTGATATCTGTACAGGTTCGTCACTGTCTTCATCATCCAGCATATAGGTGACCGTCAGGTGATCGAAATCCGAAGGCACGACCGGAACCTCATATGTCTGCGGCATATCTTCGGCAATGACACGGTTCTGTACATTCATCAGTTCAGCATAGGATACCGGCTCCGCTTTGAGACTGTAGCTGACTCTGTCGATGCCGGCAAGATCGTCACTTACGAAATAGTTATTCCTGACTTCACCGTCTTCCTTGATATGTCCGGCGATCGCTCCGTATCTGCTGCCCGAGGCATCGATAGCGACTATCGATACACTGTCCCTGATATGAGTACCGTCCCCGACTATACCTCCGAGATAGTTATTGCCTGATATGCTGCCTCTGGAAAAAGAAGATACGATATATGAAAGGGAGGAGCCGGCGATACCTCCGACATCATCACCCGAATCCGAACTTACCGGAGCATAGTTTTCTCCCCTTAGAAGCGTACCCATCTCCTGAAGACCGCATACTCCGCCCGCATAATCCTTGACGCTCTCCACCTCAGCGTAGTTACGGTCATCCCGGAGCACACACTTGGTGATATACGAAGTATTGAGCTTCGAGTCCTTGATGCCGGTGACATCGCCCTCCATGTCATAATCATAGTCTATGGCCATGGTGCCGGCGATACCTCCCACATTGATATCTCCGCGAACGTCTCCGTAGTTTATGCTGCCTGCTATCGTTGCATCGGTACAGGTCTCTGCTTCTGCGAGGGAATCATCCGTGATGACCTGGGTATAATCCTTCTCAAGGACTCCGTCCAATGCATCGGTATACAGCATGAGGATATCGTTGAACTGACCGGATACTGCCTCCAGATCATCGGTCAGTGAATATGTCGCACCGTTCAGTTCCTGGTCGAGCAGACCGAAGTTGTCATTTATGATCTGCAGATTATCGGCCAGACTGGTGGTATGTGACTTATAATCCGACGACAGCGTGGGGAACGTGATCGCACCGCGGCCGGCGAGTTCGCTTACTATCCCCTTGGTCTGCTGTCCCGCCGTGGTCAGGTTGGTTGCGGCAGCCTGCAGTGAATTCACCGCATCTATGGCATCCCCTCTGGTCTCTGAAGCCATGACATCGGCATATTTAAGAAGCGTACCCGATACGGTCACCGAAGCATCGGCCACATCATCCACATAAGATGATCCGTGCGCAGCCATATAAGCAGCCTGTGCATCGGCATCAGCACGAGTAGCGGCATGGGCAGCGGCATCGGCTTTGAGTTTGGCTTCATCGTTCACATACTCAGCGTCCCCTTCATGTGTTGCGATATACGCATTATATTCAGTATTGTATGTTGCAGAGTAATACCCCTTATACTCTACCGTTGACTTCTCTATCGTATTCTTGGAATCATTGTAGAGCTGCTTATCATCGGCACTCATATACTGCATGATGTCCAGATCTTCGACAGTTTCTCTGGTGTGCTCCATCGCACTGCCGATATTGGTCCCGGCATATGCCGTCTGATCGAGCAGTCCGTCCTGTTTGGATGATTCCGCCAGTATATAATCCACTCTGGAGAAAGCCTCGGTGGCCGATGCGCTTATTCCGTTGGCGAAGTCTACGGTATTCTCTGCGAGATACTTCGCATCGGTGATCGCGCCGCTCGTATACTGCTGTATCACCGAGAGCCTGTTGGTGATCGTGTCGGACTGATCACGCGTATCCTGCAGAGTCGCCGTCACCAGATCGTGAAGCTTGGCGATCGACTCCGATAGCTGATATGCGATATCGGAGCTGAAGTCTATCGTGATATACGGCTCGGCCTGTCCTGTGATACCTCCAACGTCCTTACGTCCCAGTATCCGGCCGTTATTGATGCATGAGTATACGTATCCGGACTGCCTGCCTGCTATACCTCCGATGTTATATCCCACATGCTCATATCCGATCGTACCGTGGTTGGTACAGTGGCTGATGATACCGATGGATAAACCCGTGATACCGCCGGCATCGGACACGGTGGATGAAGTCCTGGCTTCATCATCGTTTTCACCGCGTGCGTTATTGAGCACATCCATGACCGCCTGAATGTTCTTCAGTGATTCGTCCGTGATAGTCGTATCCGTGTTGGAAGTATTGACCGGACATTCGTTGGTACATCCGGTGATGTTGCCCATGTTCTCACCGGCTATTCCTCCCGTGAAATGCACTCCGCGTATATACCCTGCGGTCTCACATCCGGAGATGGTACCGGTCAGTTCGTTCATCCCGGCGATCCCGCCTATATAGTCATTGCCGCTGACCACTCCCTCGAAGCTGCACTCGGCTATGACTCCGCTGTTATCTGCGGCGATACCGCCTATTATGACCTGCTCACCCTGGGGGACCACCGATCCGGATACATGCAGGTT
>CAJOID010000057.1 GCA_905234595.1 uncultured Lachnospiraceae bacterium
ACCCGATGCGGCCACCTTACTCCAGTTTATCTTCTCCTGGAATTTGGATACGTCTATCCAGGTCTCGGTTGCGCACAGGCCTCCCGTATAGGATATCCTGTTGTCGTCACCGGTCACAAAGTCGGCATCTGCAAAAGGATGATGCTCAAGACTGTCAAGTATCGGGAAAAAGACAACCTCATCATGGTCGACTACTATCAGTTCTTCGGGGAAAAACGTCTTCAGAGTCTCCATGGTATTATCCTTGTCGATCAGAGTGGACTTGATCCTGGCCAGCAGTTCGATCTCACCGTCAGTCTTACCGTCGTTATATGCATTGTCTTTGGCAGCGGCGATCATTGAATCAGCTGCCGAACGGCTCAGATACGGATCCTCGGGATCGGTATAGACATCGATCTCGGCCTGCAGATCATCCGCACGTTCCTGAAGCTGATAATACTTTACCAGCAATACCATCGAGAATGTGATTGCGGCAAGTGCGATCACACAGAGTATTATCTCCATGATATATGACAGGTTTTTACGCTTTTTCCTGCGTCTGGTCGTATTTCGTTCGCTCATACTTTAGATACTTGTCCTCACAAGCTTAGGCTTATATCCGTTATCGTTCAGGGCCTTAATGATCGTCTCTTTGTGTTCGGTACCATATGCTTCAAGCGTGATACGCAGTTCAACGGCAGCATTACGGTTGATCGATACGAACTGGTTATGCTCAAGTTTGATAACATTGCCGTCCTGTTTCGCTATAACATCGGATACTCTGGTAAGTTCGCCCGGTTTATCCGGAAGAAGTACAGATACCGTGAATATCCTGTCTCTCAGGATCAGCCCCTGCTGAACAACACTGGACATCGTGATGACATCCATGTTTCCGCCGGAAAGAATAGCTACGACCTTCTTGTCCTTCAGATCCAGCTGCTTGAGCGCCGCTACGGTCAGAAGTCCGGAATTCTCAACTATCATCTTATGATTCTCAACCATATCCAGGAAGGAAACGACAAGATCCTGGTCATCTACAGTCACGATATCATCCAGGTTTTTGGCGATATACGGAAAGATCTTTTCACCGGGTGTCTTCACTGCCGTACCATCGGCTATGGTATTTACGCTGTCAAGCGTTGTCACCTTTTTATTCTTCAGGGATACCTGCATGCAGTTCGCACCCGAAGGCTCCACACCGATGACTTTGATCTTGGGGTTAAGCAGTTTGGCCAGAGTTGATACACCGCAGGCCAGTCCGCCCCCTCCGATGGGCACGAGAATATAATCCACAAGAGGCAGTTCCTTGATGATCTCCATTGCAATGGTTCCCTGCCCGGTTGCCACTGCCGGGTCATCAAAAGGATGCACAAATGTATATCCCATTTCTTCAGCAAGTTCATATGCTTTGGCGCATGCCTCATCATATACGTCTCCGTGCAGGATGACTTCGGCACCGTAACTCTTGGTACGGTTAACCTTGATAAGCGGTGTCGTTGTGGGCATTACGATAGTAGCCTTTACTCCGTATCTCTTGGCCGCATATGCCACACCCTGCGCATGATTGCCAGCAGACGCGGTTATCAGACCTTTGCTCTTCTCCTCATCAGACAATGTGGATATCTTATAATAGGCGCCTCTGAGCTTATACGCACCGGTATACTGCATGTTTTCGGGCTTTAAATATATCTTGCCGCCGGTAATGTCACTTAAGTACTCACTGTATATGAGTTTGGTCTCACTGGCAACTTTGCTTACGGCATCATACGCTTCTTCAAAAGCATCCAAAGTCAGCATCTCGTATTTACTCATTTGTCACTCCTCATCCGTATCTGTTCCCTCGAACATTGCCTGTGCAAAAGCCTCGGGATCGAATTTAAGCAGGTCGTCTATTCCCTCACCCACACCTATGTATTTGACGGGAACAGACAGTTCGCTAGCTATGGCTATGGCTATACCGCCTTTGCTCGTACCATCCATCTTGGTCAGGACTATACCGGTGACATCGCTCACCTCGGAGAAGTCTCTGGCCTGACTCATCGCATTCTGACCGGTAGTTGCATCAAGCACGATCAGATTCTCGCGTTTATAATCGGGCAGCTCACGTGATATGATCCTGTCGATCTTATCGAGCTCATTCATCAGGTTCTTTTTATTATTCAGACGTCCGGCAGTATCGCATATGAGCACATCGGCATGTCTCGCCCGGGCAGCATGTAATGCGTCAAAAACCACAGAAGCG
Organism: uncultured Lachnospiraceae bacterium; assembly: GCA_905234595.1. GTDB lineage: Bacteria > Bacillota > Clostridia > Lachnospirales > Lachnospiraceae > XBB2008. The sequence continues at coordinate 2,222 of CAJOID010000057.1, forward strand.
GGATCCGACCCCTCCTGTCCCGTGATCACATCCACGCCGGGGTAGCTGCAGCACGGAATGTATCCGCAGCAGCCAGGATCACCTTCTTACCATCGGCTTTAAGGCGTGAAGCCATTTTGCCGCAATAGGTGGTCTTACCTACACCGTTCACACCGATCACAAGAACCACGCTCGGGCCGCGCTCATAAGCATAGGCATCATCGGGCACGGTCATCCTGGAAGCCACGAGACGTGACAGGGCTGCTCTGCAGTCCTCGGTTGTACGTATCCTCTCATCCTTAACCATGCCGCGCAGGTCATCCAATACCTCTTCGGCAGTATGAACGCCGACATCGGCCATGATCAGCTGTTCTTCGAGATCTTCAAAGAATTCGTCATTTAAGTCATCATATGCGCCGAATACGGTATCTATTCCGTAAACGATATTCTTACGGGTCTTTGAAAGACCGGCTCTCAACCTGTCAAACATCAGTCGTCTAATTCCTTATCTATCAGGCTCACACTTACAAGTGTCGATACGCCTTTTTCCTGCATGGTTATACCATACAGCCTGTCCGCTTTCTCCATGGTACCGCGTCTGTGAGTGATCACGATGAACTGCGTATTCTTGGTCAGTTTATGCAGGTAATCGGCGAAACGGCTTACGTTATTCTCATCCAGAGCCGCTTCGATCTCGTCCAGCAGACAGAACGGAGACGGTTTCAGATTCTGTATTGCAAAAAGCAGAGCGATCGCAGTCAGTGATTTCTCACCGCCGGACATCTGCATCATATTAACAAGCTTCTTGCCGGGCGGCTGAGCCGTAATCCGGATGCCTGCCTCCAGGATATCCTCGTCTTCCATCAGTTCCAGTGTACCTGTACCTCCGCCGAACAGTTCTTTGAACACTTTATCGAACTGTCTGTTGATCTCACCGAATTTTCTGGTAAACTGCTCACGCATCTGAGTATCCAGTTCTTCGATGATACCTTTCAGTGTTTCCTCTGCGGTGATCAGATCGTCATGCTGTGTCTTCATGAAGCCGTATCTTTCGGAGACTTCCCTGTAATCCTCGATAGCATTGACATTGACATCGCCAAGTTTGCGGATCTCATCTTTCAACGATGTGATCTGCTTCTTCATATCGGGCAGATCGGTCAGTTCGGGATCCTTGAGAGCCGCCGCATCGGAGATGGTGATCTCATACTCATCCCACATATAGTTGATCTTGTCTTCCAGAGCGGATTCAAGTCTTTCCTGACGGTTTTCCAGACGGTATACTTCTTTCTCCAGTCCCGATCTGGATTCATAGAGGTGCTCTCTGCCGTCTATGTATTCCTTATGTCTGGCACTGAGTTCTTCTTTCTGTGCCACGCTTTCCTTAAGTCTGGTCTCGGCTTCAGCCAGAGCCGCATGAGAAGCTTCGATGGTCTTTTCGAGTTCGGCGATCATATTCTTCTTGGATTCGATATCTTCCTGAGAAGTACTTACACCGGACCTGACTTCCTCGAGTTCCTCTCCCGCATGAGCTATCTCACCGTCTATACGGTCTATATCGGTCTGATAGAATCTGACGGACTGACGCACTTTCTCAACCTCTACCTCGGCATTTGAAGCCTCGGAGAGTTTCTCTGTTTCCCTGTCACGCAGTGTCTCCAGTTTGGTTGTCAGTTCATCTATCAGTTCTTTGGCTTTCTGTTCTCTTTCCTCGGATTCTGTCAGTTCCCGCCTGATATCTTCTTTCTGCTGATTGATATCCAGTCCCTGCTTGTCGAGATCCTGCTTGGATGTATTCAGCTCCTCGAAATCCACTCTGGCCTGGCCTTGTTTCTCACGGGCACTCTCAACATTCAGTCTGGCTGTATTCTGGGCCACCGTCTTATCCGAGATCTCGGTCTTCAGATCCTCGATCTTCTCACGCAGAGCGTTACGATCGGCTTTTTTGTTCTCAATCTTTTTCTCGATCTCATCAGCCTTTGCCTTGAGTTCATCTATGGTTTTACGTATTCCCTCGATCTCACGGCGGCGGCTGAGCAGATTGGATGTATTCTTGAATGCACCGCCCGAGATCGCACCACCGGGTGTCAGGTACTCACCCTCCTTGGTGACCATACGTATCGTATACTTGTACTTACGTGCGATCTTGACCGCATTGTCTATGTTATCAACGACAAGGATACGTCCCAGCAGATACGACGCGACATCTTTATATTTCTTATCTACATGAACAAGAGTATCGGCCAGTCCGATGACTCCCTTTTCATCCAGAGCTTCCTTCTTTTTGAATTCCTCGGGATCATTGATGCTGGTCAGAGGCAGGAACGTTGCACGGCCGTGCCTGTTCTGCTTAAGATAAGCGATCATGCGCTTGGCGCAGTCTTCATCATCGGTAACGATGTTCTGGATATTACCGCCCAGTGCTGTCTCTATTGCGGTCTCATACTCCTCATCGGCAGAAAGGATATCGGCTACTACTCCGACGATACCTTTTTCTTTTGATTTCTGTTCCATGACAGCCTTTATGGCACCGCCATAGCCTTCGTATCTCTCTGCGATATTGATCAGGGCATCCAGTTTGGATTTCTCCTGCTGATATGCCATGCGGGCTTTCTGCAGATCATCATCCAGAGATCTCATGGTCTCACGGATCGATACCAGGTCTTCTTCAGCCTTCTTCTGAGCCTGTCTGGATTCCTCAATTGACTCACCTATCCTGGCAAATTCTTTCTCAAGCGATTCGATCTCTTCCGACGAGCGCATATCCTCGGATTCGAATCTGAGCAGTCTGGCATTTACATCCGCCTTCTGTATATTGATCTGCTCGATACGGGTATCCAGACTGCTGAGCTGCGACTTGACAGTAGCCTTATGATCCAGAGATTCGATGATCAGGTTCTTATTCTCTTCGATCGTATCGTTTAATCCGGTGATCTCTTCCTGTACGGACGTCAGATCCTCGTTTGCCTTATCGCGCGCCTCAGAGAGCGTACGGAGTTTCTCATCGATCTCGGCTTTTTTCGCAAGAACGGCTTCTTTCTCCTGCTCTTTCGCAGCGATGTTGGCCTGTATATCTGCGATGCGCTTATTGAAATGCTCCTCACTGCCCTCAGCTGACTTTATCTGTTCCTTGAACAGCTCGATCTGATTCTCGAGTTTGGTCCTGGTCACACTGTTATCGGTCAGGGATTTACGGGTAGTCTCTATCTCCTCATCCAGAGCTGTCAGCCGGTTTTCAACCTCTTCAAACTCGCTCTTGGCCTTTTCATACTGTTCGGTGATCCGGTTCAGCTCATTACGGGCAAGTTCGAGTTTCTCAACGGTAGCCTGCAGATCGTCGTTGACCGATACGTTCTCCAGCAGGAATACATTTACGTCAAGAGTCTTTAAACTCTCCTTTTTCTTCAGATATGTACGTGCTTTCTCAGCCTGCTTCTCCAGAGGAGCCAGTTGTTTCTCAAGCTCGGACAGGATATCGTTTACACGTACGAGATTCATCTTCTCGTCTTCGAGCTTCTTGACAGCCTGATTCTTGCGCCTTTTGAACTTGACTATACCGGCAGCTTCATCAAAGAGTTCACGCCTCTCCTCCGGCTTACCCGAAAGTATACGGTCGATCTGACCCTGTCCTATGATCGAGTATCCTTCCTTGCCTATACCGGTATCATAGAACAGTTCTGCGACATCCTTAAGCCTGCATATGGTGCCGTTGATCATATACTCGCTCTCGCCGGAGCGGTACAGACGCCGGGACACAGTGACCTCGTCATAATCGATAGCCAGCTGATGATCCGAATTATCCAGCGTGATAGCCACGTAGGCCGAACTCAAGGCCTTACGTATCTCTGTTCCGGAGAAAATGACATCCTGCATGGAACCGCCGCGCAGCTGCTTGACTCTCTGCTCGCCCAGAACCCATCTGACGGCGTCGGCAACGTTACTCTTACCCGATCCGTTCGGGCCGACGATACCGGTGATACCGTTATGAAACTTGAATACTATCTTATTGGCAAAGGATTTGAATCCCTGTACCTCTATGCTTTTTAAATACATTTACCGCTCCTTAAAGCCTCACCTGCAGCCGCCTGCTGTGCGGCCTTCTTAGTCCTGCCCTGACCTCTGGACACTTCCTGACCTTCTATGATGCATGCGGCGGTGAAAACCCTCGCATGATCAGGGCCGGTTGCATCCAGCATCTCATATGTGACAGTCTGCCCACGGGCCTGTACTATCTGCTGTAGTTTGGATTTCGCATCATAATACGTCACGCTCTCCGCTTCATGATTCATAATGAAACGGTTCACAAACGACGTGGCCTCCTCAATACCGCTGTCCAGGTATATACCGCCTATGACAGCTTCCAGAACATCAGATATGATCGAATCCTTCTCTCTGCCTCCGGTAGCCTCCTCACCGCGTCCGAGCCTTATATAATCCTTCAGGCCAAACAGGCGGGCGCAATGAGCAAGTGCCGGTTCGCAGACCAAAGATGCTCTGAGCTTGGTCATATCTCCTTCAGGCATATCCGGATGATTATGGAAAACAGGACCGCATCTCCGAGAAATTCCTGCCTCTCATAATCATGACAGGTCCTGATCTTCATCTCATTGGAGTAGGATGAATGTGTCAGAGCTGTGACGAGATAATCCGGATCCCTGAATTTATACCCGATAACCTCTTCGAGCTCTTTAATGTCTTTTTTCATTTAACCTCAAAAAACGGGCACTGCCGCGAACGGCAGCACCCGTAAATAAATTCCGTTTATGCGCCAACAACTACCGACTTGATCAGATTAACCGCTTCCTCAACAGTGGTGATGGTTTCTGCCTTCTCCGGGGGGATCTCGATATCAAACTCTTCCTCTAATCCCATAATGATCTGGAATATATCAAGCGAATCAGCACCCAGGTCATCCATAAAAGTAGTCTCGGGAGTGATCTCGTTGGGATCAACATTTAAAACTTCGGCTATTACCTTTTTAAGTTTTTCTAATTCCATGCCATAACCTCCTATATACACAGACCGATATCTGTCATTCTTCAAATTCGTCCAAAGTGGAACCTAGCATTTCTTGTATTTTAGCAGGGATATTCTGTTTAGTAAAGGTTATGCACTCAATAATGGAATTTTTAATCTCTTTGGCTGTGGACGAGCCGTGAGTCTTGACTACAAGCCCGTTTAAGCCAAGCAATGGTGCTCCTCCGTGCTCACTTGTCTGGAATCTCTTCAGTCTGTTCTTCAGGGCTTTCTTGATGAGCAGAGCGCCGATCTTCGTCTTAAGGTTGCTCATGAGCACGCCCTTGATCTCGCCCAGCAGAGCATTTCCGACGCCCTCATACATCTTGAGGATCACATTGCCGGTGAAAGCTTCACATACAGCTATATCCACAACGCCTGCAGGGATGTCTCTGGCTTCCACACTGCCCACAAAATTAATATAAGGACAGTTCTTCAGAAGCGGGAATGTCTCCTTGACCAGTGCGTTACCTTTATCTTCCTCTGCTCCGATATTGACTATTCCGACGGTGGGATTCTCTATGCCGTGTACGTCACGCATATAGATCGTACCCATCTTGGCAAACTGTACCAGATGAGAAGGTCTGGCATCTACATTGGCTCCACAGTCAATGAGCAGGCTGTCTCCCTTAAGAGTCGGGATCAACGGTGCCAGAGGTGCTCTCTCAACACCTTTGATACGTCCTACGATGACCTGTCCGTCCACGAGGGTCGCTCCCGTACTTCCGGCGGATACATATGCGTCACACTTTCCTTCTTTGACCAGGTTAAGTGCCACTACTATTGATGAATCTTTCTTTTTGCGGATAGCCATGACAGGAGGCTCTGCAGTCTCTATGATCTCAGATGCATGAACTATCTCAACACGATCTTCGGGATACTGATATTTGGTCAGCTCGGATGCGATCACATCCTGCTGTCCGACCAGACATATCTTCAGGTCAGAACATTCATTTACAGCTTCAACAGCCCCTTTAACGATCTCTACCGGTGCATTGTCACCACCCATGGCATCTACTGCCACACGAACCATATCAGACATATAATCTTCCTCCATAAAAAACCTTAATAACTATACTAAAGGGGCATAAAAAAAGCAAGCCTCCCGGTATCTCCGGAAGGCCTGTAAGTAACATGATAAAACAAGATCAGTCAACAGCGATGATCTCTTTCTTATTGTAAGTACCGCACTTCTTGCATACTCTGTGAGGAGCCATCAGCGCACCGCACTTACTGCACTTAACAAGTGTAGGAGCTGACATCTTCCAGTTAGCTCTTCTCTTGTCTCTTCTTCCTTTGGAAGATTTATTCTTAGGACAAATGGACATTTTAACACCTCGCTTACTACAGTCTTATGACCACACTTAAAAAATTATATATATGGTACAAGGCTTTGTCAACAAAAATTTAATGTTTCACGGTCTATACAAGATTAACCGTTTCACGGGCGATGGCCAGTTCCTCATTGGTAGGCAGGTTAAATACCTTTACTTTGGAGTCAACGGCAGAGATCTCGGCTTCATCACCACGAACAGCGTTGACGATCGGATCGAGCTTAACTCCCATGAATCCGAGATACTCGCATATCTTAGCACGGACCATGGGGCCGTTCTCTCCCACGCCGGCTGTGAAACAAATAGCATCCACACCGTTCATCGCAGCAGCATATGAGCCGATATACTTGGCTACACGCAGACAATATGTCTCGATAGCCCTGATACAATTGGCCTCACCCTTGTTATATCCTGCTTCCAGATCGCGGAAATCAGATGAGAACCCGCCGGACAGGCCCAGAACACCGGATTTCTTATTAAGAACATCCATCACCTCATCCATCGTAAGATTCTCTTTGGCAGCTATATATTGCATTATCGCAGGATCTATATCGCCGCTTCTGGTTCCCATGATCACGCCCTCAAGAGGTGTCAGACCCATGGATGTATCCACGCACTTGCCGTTCTGTACGGCGCTCAGTGATGCACCGTTACCGAGATGAGCAACTATGATCTTCAGCTCGGATATGTCGCGTCCCATGAGCTGTGCACATCTGGATGACACAAAAGCGTGGCTGGTTCCGTGGAATCCGTATCTCCTGACTCTGTATTTCTCATAATATTCATAAGGAAGGCCGTACAGATATGCCTTCTCGGGCATGGTCTGATGGAATGCCGTATCAAATACAGCCACCTGAGGCACACCGGGCATCAGTCTCTCGCACGCATCTATACCGATGAGATTGGCGGGATTATGAAGAGGTGCCAGATCAGAACACTTGCGGATAGCCTCCTTGACCTTTTCGTCTATGATCACGCTGGTCGAGAACTCTTCTCCGCCGTGAACCACACGATGACCCACGGCATCGATCTCACCCAGATCATCAATCACTCCGTGCTCCGTATCGGTCAGGGCATCGATAACCAGCTGAACGGCTACGGTATGATCCTTCATCGGAGTAACGGTGGTGATCTTGTCATGAACCGTAGATTTTCCTCCGAGAGGCGTATACACGATCTGGCTTCCGTCTATGCCGATACGCTCACACAGGCCCTTGGCCAGTACATCCTCGCTGACTGAGTCTATGAGCTGAAACTTAAGTGATGATGAACCGCAGTTGATAACAAGAATTTTCATTAGTCTACCTCTTTTACTGTAATTGTGCCTGTACTGCCGTAAGTGCCACAACGCCGACGATATCTTCCCATGAGCAGCCGCGTGACAGATCGTTAACAGGCTTGGCGATACCCTGGAGCATAGGTCCGTACGCCTCGGCACCGCCCAGTCTCTGTACCAGTTTATAACCGATATTACCGGCATCCAGATTGGGGAATATCAACACATTTGCCTTACCTGCGACTTCGGATCCCGGAGCCTTGGACTTCGCGATATGCGGAACAAGCGCGGCATCTGTCTGAAGTTCACCATCGATCATAAGAGACGGATACTCTTCATGAGCTATGCGCACAGCTTCTGTAACCTTGTCAACCAGGGGATGCTTGGCACTGCCCTTGGTCGAATGCGACAGCATGGCGATGATCGGCTTTGATCCGACAAGAGACTTGAAACTCTTGGCAGATGTATCGGCTATGGCGGCAAGTTCCTCGGAATTAGGATCCTGATTCAGACCGCAGTCAGCGAACAGGAATGTACCGTTATCACCATACTGGCAATTAGGAACGTCCAGTATGAAGAAAGCGCTTACCAGTTTTACACCGGGTGCAGTCTTAAGTATCTGAAGTGCGGGGCGAAGTGTATCGGCTGTAGGATGACATGCACCTGCGACCATACCGTCGGCATCGTTTGCCTTGACCATGACCACGCCGAATGTCAGCGGATCATCCAGCAGTACTTCTCTGGCCTTTTCAGGTGTCATCCCTTTTGCCTTACGTGTCTCATAGAGCAGATCAACGTATTCATCGAATTTATCGAACTTCAGAGGATCTATGACTTTAACTCCTGTCAGATCGACTTCCAGCCATCCGGCACCATCCATGATCTTCTCTTCATTACCGATCATGATGATATCGGCTATTCCTTCTTCAAGGATATGCGAAGCTGCGATCAGTGTCCTCTTGTCATTGGTCTCGGGCAGAACGATCGTACGCCTGTCCATTCTGGCTTTTTCTTTGATTCCGTCAATGTAACCCATGTTTATACCTTCTTTCTTTATCTGTAGAAGCTGACGCCCACGATTATCTGGGGGCGTCCGTTCTCCTCATACATTGTAGCCTTCAGATTCACATATTCAGGTTTATCGTTAATGATCAATCGATAGATCATGATGAACTGGCTGTTCTTATCGATCTCTTCTATCATCCTTTCACGTGTAAACATGGCGTTAAAGAGATCAACATCCTCCGAATAGATGACCCGAAGGCTTTCTTCACGCGCATTTTTGAAAAAGTCATCTCCGGATTTGCTTATCTTAAGCTCGGCATACTGGTCATTGGAGCTGTACTCCATATAGCTGCCCGTATCGGGATCGACGATGTATATACAGATAAAATCTCCGACCAGAGCCATAACACGTTCGTAGGTCCTGCGCTCTTCATCAAGCCTCTCATATTCCTTCTGCAGCCGGACCTGTGTATCAACACTGTTGACACCAATGATCAGCTGATCGGTACCGATCCGGACACTCTTCATATTCACGTAAACAGCCTCGCCGTCCACAAGCAGACGGTATCCGATCATAAACGCACCGTCTTCGTCTATGGTTCTGAGCACATTCTCTCTGTTGAATTCGGATATGAACCTCTCACGGTCATCAGGATGAAGGATCTCGCCTGCATCCCTGCGGCTGGCAGCAAAGAAATCGGTTCCGGTGCGCTTGGCCGAAAGTGAATCATCAACGGATGAATGTGAATACTCCGTAAAATGCTCGTTCTCAAGATCAACATAGAACAGATACAGATAGTCCGAAGAAAGAGCACGTGCGATCTGCTCATAATTGATCTCTATATCTTCATCCGGTTCGACTATTTCAAGTATCACGACCGCACAGGCAGTAACACCCCTGACCGGATTATCCGCTATCCTGCAGACAACAGCGTGCAGCATCGATCCATCCCGGAGAACCTCTCTGAAGAAAACCCTGCCTCCATCGGCCGCAACCTGCTTAACGGTAGATGCAAACATGGAACCCGTGGAAAAATCCATGAAATCTTTAAATTCAAATCTCTGCCCTACATGGACAGCATCAAAAAATCTCTGTGAAAACGTAGTATATGCAGGATTACACCGTCTGATCACAAATCCCTCGGGATCGACCTCAAATACCCCCATGGGAAGCGTGTCAAAATACCTGTGCATGGTATTTTCGCTGCCGGGCTCGGTATTGTCATCACCGCCGAGGGCTATTACCGACAGATCATACAGGTTGATACGCCCCATCGAATCATAATAGGCACTCTCTTCGGGATTCTCGAAACCTATCTGTATGCCTTTATCATATCGTGCCAGTATCTCCTGAAGGGAAACGGGCCTGCAGAAATGGTAACCCTGCATCTTATTACAGCCGATCTCACGCAGGAATCTTGCCTGTTCGGGCGTCTCAACACCCTCAGTAATAGTCCTGATCCCCAGAGCCATCGCCATTCTCATCAGTTCCGCAAGCATGATCCTCGCCTTATCATGCTCAAAGTGCTCCATGAACTTGATATCAAACTTTATGTGTTCGAAGCTGATCTCCTCAAGTACATCCAGTGATGAATACCCGCTCCCGAAATCATCCATCCATACATGAAATCCGAGCGACTGGAACCTTTCGATCTGTCCCTTCATGTATTCCAGATCGGATGCCAGAACATTCTCAGTGATCTCAATGATCAGTTTGTCCCTGGACAGTCCTGCGGCATCTACACGTTTACGTATCTCTTCAACTATGTCGCACACGTCGAAGTCGGTCCTGGACAGGTTTACGGAGATCGGAACAACGTAGAGTCCGGCATCAGCCTGTGTTTTCATCTTCTTAAGGACTTCATCTACGATCTTGAGATCAAGTTTATAAATCAGCTTGTTAGCTTCAAGGATCGGAATGAATCTGTCCGGAGACAGTCTCCCATACTCAGGATCTATCCATCTGGCCAGTGCCTCTTCCTCGCATACTTTGCCGCTTGACGAACGCACTATGGGCATATAGTAGGCCTGTATCCAGTCTTCGGAAATGGCGCGGTCCAGATTATCGATTATGTAACACAGATCAAAGTCAGATTTTCTCATAAGCATCCTCCCTCAGATGTCAAGAAAACGCGTCGGTCGGATTCAGTCTCAGCACGGGAGTCTGTCCTTTAAGAATACCACATTAAGGCGTGTCTTAACAGTCATATGTTTATGTGCTACTATAGACAAATGATACTTTCAGCAGGCAATATATCAAAAGCTTATAACGAGATCCCCGTACTTAAGAACGCTTCTTTTCATATCGAAGAACACGACCGTGCCGCCATCGTGGGCCCTAACGGCTGCGGCAAGACCACACTAATACGGATACTGGTAGGACAGCTGGCCGCCGATGAAGGAACCGTTGCCATATCCCGTGACACCACCGTCGGTTATCTCGAGCAGGATGTCTCAACCAGGTTCAACGGTACCATCATGGAAGTACTCATGAGCACCAGGCAGGATATACTCGATATCGAAGATCAGATAAACGGCATGAACTCCGAGGCCGACACTCTCTCGGGCGAAGCTCTCGATAAGCATATCGAAGCTCTGACTTCTGTCAGGGAGAAATACGAGGCTCTGGACGGATACTCATACAGATCGAGGGTGACAGGAATCTACAAGGGTCTAGGATTTACTGATTCCGATCGAGGTAAAACGGCGGATACGCTCTCGGGTGGTGAGAAAATGCGACTCAAACTCGGCATGACACTTCTGTCCTCTCCCGATATCCTGATAATGGACGAGCCCACCAACCATCTTGATATGAATTCCCTGGCCTGGCTTGAAGGATACCTGCGCAGTTATCCCGGCACGGTTATTGTCGTAAGCCATGACCGCTATTTCCTCGACCGTGTTGTAAACAAGATCATAGAGATAGATATGGGAGAGGTCACACTCTTTACCGGCAATTATTCGGACTATGCGGTAAAAAAGGAAATCGTCCGCACCGAGCGTATGAATGCCTACATAAAGCAGCAGGACAATATCCGTCATCAGGAGGAAGTAATCCGCAAGCTCCAGTCATTCAACCGCGAAAAGAGCATCAAGCGTGCCGAGAGCCGTAAAAAGATGCTCGATAAGATCGAACGTCTGGAAAAGCCCAGAGAATACAATTCCGACATGAAGATCGTCCTCGAGCCGTGTATCGAGAGCGGCAAGGACGTTCTGAGCATACAGCACCTGACCAAAGCTTATGACGGCAGAACACTCTTCGCCGATCAGAGCATAGAGATCAAACGCGGTGAGCACGTGGCCATAATCGGTGACAACGGAACAGGTAAGACTACTTTACTTAAGATGATCAACGGACTGGAACTACCCGATGAAGGTGTTATAGAGATCGGAACCAAAGTTCATATCGCATATTATGACCAGGAGCATCACGTCCTGAACGACGATAAGACTCTGTTTCAGGAGATTTCGGATACCTATCCTAAAATGACAGAGACTGAGATCCGCAATACTCTCGCTGCTTTTCTCTTTACGGGTGACGATGTGTTCAAGCTTATCGGCTCTCTCTCCGGCGGCGAAAAAGGACGCCTGTCCCTCGCCAAGCTGATGCTCTCCGAAGCCAATCTGCTGATACTCGACGAGCCCACCAACCACCTGGATATCACATCCAGAGAGATACTCGAAGATGCTATAAACCACTATACCGGTACGGTACTGTACGTCTCTCACGACAGATATTTCATAGACCGTACCGCCGAAAGGATAATAGAGCTTGCAGGATGCGAGTTTACCGTATACGAAGGTGATTACACATACTATACCTACAAGAGCGCCGAGCTGAAGGAAGCCAACATCGTACCCTCTTCCGTACAGTTATCCTCCGGTGTTCACGGTACGATCCCGGTAGCCGGTTCTCCATCCGCTAACCCCTCAGCAAGTGCCGCTTCAGGTGCAGCAGACTATCAGGAGCAGAAAAGACAGGCAGCCGAGAAACGCAAGCGTGAAAACGAACTCAAGAAATGCGAAGATGAGATCGAACGTCTTGAGAAAGAAAACAGCGACCTCGAACAGCAGATGACTCTGCCCGAGATCGCCACTAATTCAGTTAAACTGCAGGAAGTCTCCTCAAAGCTGGATGCCAATAATACACGACTGGCAGAACTGATGGAGATGTGGGAAAGGTTATCCGAATAGATTACGGCCCCTATTTAATGCTGTCGTATGTCTTACGTATCTCTCGGATGAATTCCTGAGAATTAAGCACGGTCACATTATCAAGTGTAGTGATCAGTGCCAGATCCTTGGTCATCTTACCGGACTCTATCGTCCATAAAACCGCCCGTTCCATATCATTTGCATATGTGATCAGCTCTTCTATACCATCCAGTTCACCGCGCTTACGCAGCGCACCCGTCCAGGCAAATATAGTCGCTACTGAGTTGGTAGAAGTCTCCTCTCCTGCCAGATGCTTATAATAATGCCTCTGTACCGTGCCGTGGGCAGCTTCATACTCATATACGCCGCTGGGGCTGACCAGTACGGATGTCATCATGGCCAGTGAACCGAAGGCAGATGAGACCATATCACTCATTACATCGCCGTCATAGTTCTTGCAGGCCCATATGAACCCGCCCTTGCTCTTCATGACTCTGGCTACCGCATCATCTATGAGTGTATAGAAATAGGTGATGCCTATCTCTTCGAACTTATCCTTGTATTCGTTATCATACAGATCCTGGAATATATCCTTGAATCTGTGATCATATTTCTTCGATATGGTATCCTTGGTCGAAAACCACAGATCCTGCTTCGTATCGATAGCATACTTGAAGCATGCATGTGCAAAACTGGTGATGGAAGCATCTGTGTTATGCATACCCTGGATCACGCCGGGGCCTTTGAAGTCCTGGATGGTTTCACGGATCTCAGTTCCGTCTTCACCGGTATATACGAGTTCAGCCCTGCCTGCACCGGGAACACGGATCTCCACATTCTTATATACATCGCCATAAGCATGACGCGCGAGTGTAATGGGTTTCTTCCAGTTACGTACGCAGGGTTCGATCCCTTTTACCACGATCGGAGCTCTGAATACTGTGCCGTCCAGAGCCGCTCTGATCGTTCCGTTAGGACTCTTCCACATGGACTTAAGCTTATACTCATCCATACGCGCGGCATTCGGTGTGATCGTGGCACACTTGACAGCCACACCGAGACGCTTCGTAGCTTCCGCCGAATCTATCGTGACCTGATCATCGGTCTCATTCCTGTTTTCGAGACCCAGATCATAGTACTCTGTCTTTAGATCGATATATGGCAGGATCAGCTCATCCTTGATCATCTGCCACAGGATCCTGGTCATCTCATCTCCGTCCATCTCAACGAGAGGGGTGGTCATGTTTATCATAGTGTATCTCCTTTAAATAACCCGGGTATTATTCGGGACTTCCGTACAGATTATAGAGGCCGTTATCCACCATATTCTGGTAAGCATTGTTGATATGCTTGTTCGCCAGTTTCTCGGCCTGCTTATGGTCATGAGCCTTAATGGCTTCCATGATCGCGCGGTGTTCCTCATTGGATACCGTACCGCGGCTGGTGGAAAGAGTTTTCTTACGAATACGCAGTACGTACTGATGATAGTCTTTCAGCAGGTTCTCGAGCATCTTGGAATCACAGGCTTCATACAGAATGTCATGGAAACGGTTATCAAGCTCCGCCATCTGGTCCATATGCCCTTTAGACGCGTGAAATTCACCGAGGTATATATTCTCCTCCATCTCCTCAAGCTGCTCATCGGTGATATGATCACATGCAAGTCTGGCACACAGGCCCTCCAGATGAGAACGTATCATGTAGATATCCTTCACATCCTTGCCGGTGATACCGGTCACAAAAGCGCCCTTATTGGGGATGATAGTGATCAGCCCTTCAAGCTCCAGCTGTCTGAAAGCCTCTCTGACCGGTGTACGGCTGACCCCGAGTTCTTCGCCTATGGATATCTCCCTGAGTTCTTCATTTTCCTTGAGTTTGCCGCTCAGAATGTCCTCACGCAGACGGTTGTATACACGACCACGCAGGGAATATTTGTCTGTTACTTCTTTTTTTACGTCATTATTTTCACTCATAATCAAGATTGTATACAATAATACAATTTAAGTCAAGCGCATAAAAAGACCACTCCGTTAAGCCTTAGCTTACGAAGTGGCCTATTTATCAACTTATTGCATTAGTGTATTGCTCCCAGTACCTCAATATATATCTGTCGTCTGTTTCACCTGAAAGCCATCTTCGGATCTCATTTTCTTCGGATATCAACTCGCGTTCTCTGCCATGATTCTTAGGATCTTCACACGTCATATTGATTAGCCGGTCTATCTTATCCATATAGGATTCCGTATGATCTTCGGAAGTCTTCCCGGAGAGGTAGTTATTTCTCGCCCTAACCAGCCGAACTACTTCTCCATGAATATTCGACATCTGTTCCTTAATATCATACTTATACCATCGTTCAGCATCCATATCTATATAATTGAATCTTTCAAAATCTCAAACAGTTCATCAATGGTATTCAAATCAGTCAACTCACGTCCCTTACCGATACCAAGTCATCGTCATATAATTCATTTTCAAGATCAGAATGCATATCGGCATCTATGGCTACAACCCGTCGTTTACGATCCAAACAGAACTTGACCATATCATCATAGTAATGGTTGTGATCTGTCCATATGTCATTGAGACTTATAGGTTCTTTAATAATCATCCTGAGTCCCTCAGGCTGCGGCTACTGCAGGCTTCTTGTCCTTCTTGAGGAACATAAATACCGAACCGGCTGCAAGTGCTATAGCCAGGAACCACTTCGGATGGATCGGATCACCGGTCTTGGGTGATGCGTCGAGCATCTCCGATGCAACCAGGTTATTCGTATCCGCATAGATCACGTAAGGTGAGAAGTGGGTCGCGGTAAATGTCACCGTAGGTGTTCCGTTGACCGTATTAAATCTCGTACCCAGATCCTCAAGCTGTCCGTTGGATACTGCAGCCACCTTGTTATTTCCGCCATACTGACGAAGTTCATCAGGTATTGGAAGCGTGATCTCAACCGTAAGTCCGGTAGTATCGGTGATCTTGGTATTACCGGTCGAGTCATAGAGGCTTATATCGCAAGGCCAGTACTTAAGTGCATCCAGACCTCCGAATCTGTTATTCAATGCATTCTCGACCAGGTTGGTAGCTTCGTTGGTCTCTGTAACCTTGACTATGAAGCTGTCCGTAGATCCTCTGACTGTTGCGGAAGCCAGATCCACATTGCTCACACCGCCCTTGTTGACCTGAACCTGGGTGGATCCGGTAGCAGTCCTGCCGGTTGCCGGCGGTCTTCCGCTGTTGCCGGTTGCGTACTTGACGGTACCCGATGAGGATGAAGGAGCATCCTTATAATTCGCTGTAACAGTCACGTTCTTGCCCGGCATCTTAAATGTCGTAGCAGACAATGTCGTACTTGCAAGCGATACATCAGCCGTAGTCCACTTATCAAACGCCTTGCCCTTCGCGGGATCATTGGCAGCTATAACTACAGTAGATCCTTCTGCATATGTACCGGAACCGCTACCGTTGATGACAGTCACGGTATACGTCTTCGCATTCGAACTGTTACCTGATGAGCTGTTGCCGGATGGTGATTTGTTTCCGCCGGAATTACCGGATGACGATCCACCGCCGCCTCCGCCTCCGCCGCCTCCGGATGCGTTCTTCTCAAACTGGGCATAAATGTCGGTATCCTTGGTAATATTTGTAAAGTCTGCCGGCTTCCAGCCTGTGAACGTATAACCCTCTCTCGAAGGATTGGCAGGTGTCTGAGCCGCTTCACCGTCAGCTATATACTGCTCACTGACTATACTGTCATCATAGTTGTAGAATACGACATGGTGCTTATCGGAGGAGTCCACCTTCTCATATGTTGCCTTGAATGTGGTATCTTCTACGATATTGGTCAGTCCATCTGAGCTTACCGGATATCTGTCCCACCCCTTGAATGTATAATTCTCAACTGTGGGAGCTTCCGGAGCAGATACATCATTACCATAGGTTACTTCCTTGGTCGTGATAACATTGTTATCCTTGTCAATGAATGTAACGTATACGTCGTAGTCTCTGTTATCGGTACGGTAGGAACTTCAGTATCAGAGTATACATTGTCATTCGCGGAACTCTCCCACCCGAGGAAGGTCTTGCCGCTATGAGAGTTCGGATTCCATCCGCGAGGTATCTGTGCGCACTCACCTGATGCAACATCCTGGACCTCAAGTATCTGCGCATCTCCTTCGTTCTCGGGATCTTTGAATGTTACCTTATAAGTAACCGCCGCTGCCGTTGCCTGGATGTAGGAGTGGTCATCGGCGTACTGCTCTGCAAATGATCCCTCGGGAGTGTTGAAGGTGACCTTGCCGGTGCGGGCAGATTCTTCAACATACGGATTATACCTTGAATCCTTAACCTCATCCTCTCCGACATCCGTCTTCTTGGTAGATTCCTCGGAATGATATCCCTGATAGAATTCACTTGCGTTATTATTATGATCTTTATCTTTATATACTGTCTGAGAGAATACATATTCATCCTGAATATTTGTATTCATACCCGGTATTGATATCTGTTTCAGATTGCTGTCCAGGAAAGCATCTCTCTTGATGGTCTTGACCGTAGTAGGAAGTTCTACCAGGTAGAGGCTGTCAGTAGCCGCAAAAGCTCTCTCGGGAACTATGCCCAGAGATGATTCGGAGAGATTAACTGTTTCCACATCATCACAATCCATAAATGCTTCATCCTGCATGGAGGTGATACCCGCAAGTTCCTTGGCAGCCACTACGGTATTGCTCGTTCCCTGTCCTCTCGTCTCCAGGCACTGTACTACAGATGTCTTGGAATTACCGGACAATCCGTATATAATCGCATCCTCGCAGGTAAAGTTCGTGCCCGTAAAAGCGACATCCGTAAGCTTAGAACACTCTCTGAACGGACGAACGCCTATGGAAGTCGTATCACCGGATATTGCGACGTTTTCAAGATTCTCATCTCCATAGAATGCGTAATCTCCGATCGTACTTGTTCCGGTTATATCTACACTCTTCAGGGCAGATAAACCTGCGAAAGCATACGGTTCGATGTTCTTGATAGACTCTAGCGTCAGTTCCTGCAGATCCTTATTGGCACCCAGATTGGTTATACCGGATGCAGTGGAAGTAGCTTCAGCATGTGTAGCATCCCAAACACCTGCGGAATGATTTGCCTTGAATACATACAGATTATTACTGGATGTACTATCCGGATAATAAACTATATCGCCGATAGAGTAATCTTTTGTGGTACTGAAGACTTCAGCAGCTACATTGCCGTCTGAATCCAGATTCGAGAACAGTCCCTGCTCTATGGATTCAACACCATACGGAACATCCAGATCATATATGCTGTCAGCACATGTTATCTGATCCTGCGTAAATTGAGACTTGTTTCCCTGCTGGTAATCGGTATCCGTCCACGCCTGGATCGATCTTGCAAGATTCGTGAAGTCTTCATTTGACATAAATGGATAATCCTTAAGAGCCTTATCTGCATTGGTCGCATACTCTGATGACATCCTGGTCAGATATGCCTTGGTTGGATATGCGACAAGCTCATTCTCCTCGCCGGCAGGTCTGTCGGGATTAAACTCAACCTGAAGGAAGGTCGGCCATCCGCTGTAGTAAGTAATGTATGTAGGTGGCTGGGTTCCGACGTTTATATTATTGTTTGCATCCATAGCGTAGTTGAATGGAGCGTATGTACCGTCTATGGGACCGACGAAGTTAAGCTGAGGATGCTGGTCAAGTGCTCTGCTTGTGCCCTCACTGTTCTCACAGTTCAGGGCGTGATCGCCGACAAGAGCCTGTGTATCAAATGCTCCGTCTCCAATCTCCAGATAATAGTTATACGGTTCTGTAAAGTATACTGTCTGAAGATTGTGACAGCCCCTGAATGCACCGGCCTCTATCTTATTAACACTGTTGGGGATATACACCTTGTAAAGTGAACAGTTATTATTGAAACCGGTCGATGAGATCGTGGATACACCGTATCCTCCGATCGTAGCGGGAATCGTTATTACATGGCAGTCCGGATCGATATGCGAAGATACCAGATTATTACTGGTGTCTACCACAAATGTATTCTCGTGTGAAGGAGATTCCTCGCAAGGCACAACTATCTCATAGCACCCGCGGTTGGATGTATTGTCATACAGGAATGCCGCCGAGTGATCCTTTGCCGTCTGATGAAGATCAGTATTATCGCATGCTTCGAAATAGAAATCCTCATTCAGAGTCGCAAGCCAGTCATCTATATCACAATATTGTATCCCATTGCTGTAGTTTCCATCAGCTTGCTTCATGCCATGATGGAATGTCGGTTGAACCGTATACGTTCCATCAGCGGCCTTCGTACCGTTCTCTATTGTTTCAGAATGGGTTCCTCCATATGCTGCTGCATCAACATAAGGATCACCGTCGATGATGTCGAATTCAAAATTCAGCTCTGTTGAATTGTCATTGGATGCAAGATTACGCGGGGCCAGAAGACTCATCTTCTTAAGCGCGGTACATCCGTCAAAGTAATGAACGGGAACCTTCTGTTCCAAAGACCTGGGAATTACGATCTCCTGTAAGCCGTTACAGTCATTAAAGATGTTATATCCGATTATGTTCAGATTGGAATCACCTGCCGAATCCGCAAGATTGATCTGACTTAAGGAGCTGCAGCCCCTAAAGCAACGGTCACCCAAAGCATATACATGGATCGGCAGTGAGAAAGAATTCAGGTTGACACAGTTCTCAAATGCGGAAGCACCTACTATGGAAAGATCCGAATTAAGCCAGGGGCCCTCATCATTCGGATTGATAGATCTTAGCTTGGTACAGTTCATGAATGCGCCGTTACCGATGGTATTGAGCTGATTGGAGAAAGTAACACTCTGCAGGGATGTACAGTTGTAGAACGCATAGTCACCAATGCCGGCCAGGTTTGTGCCTATATTCAGGTTGACCAGCTTACCCTGATTATAGAAGACGCCTCTGTCCGGATAGCATGTCACTGTTTTGTCTGCATTTGTAGTTGTAGACGGCTCGGTGACGGACCACTTGCCGGTAAACTCATTCTGGGCATTCTTGATCGGAACGATGGACTGCATTCCGATATACTTGATCTTGCAGTCGTATACGCGGCCCGTAAGCCCTGTCGGATCGGAGACACTGAACCCTGTTTCATCGGTAACAACCACGTCGGTGGTCTTGTTCCAATAATACAGTGTCTGATCAGATCCACCCGGTGACCATGTATCTACATCATCGATGTAGCAGGGAGCATAAGTAAGGACTTCCGGCATGCGAACCTCAAAATAGGCAAATAACTGATTCCATCCGTTGATATCGTAACGGGTATTTCCATCCGCATCCACTGTTCCCTGCGTATTATCAAATACGGGAACCCAATATGGGATCCTGTATGCAGGTTTACCGACAGAAACGCCGGAATCTATATAACCGGCCTCAGCATTCATTGCATTGGTAAATTCTGAAATATAATGGCCATCCTCATCGGACCAGAATTCTACGTTTTCATTAAGAGTACCACTGTTCAGATTGGTTGAGTTAATCTCGCCCAGAGTCAGTCTGGGCTGTGCTTTTAACGCCGCGATAACAGCGGGATCCTGTTCAAAATAAGTTGTTTTGCAATGGGTTCCGCGACCAACAACAACCTCGGGAGCTGAGGTGGCGTAATAGAGGAATTTACCCTCCCTGCTTACGGCGCAATATGAATAACGTCCGCTGGATGTATTGTTGGCATATGCATAATAAGCATCTACGACATCGGGGATCGTAAGATTACCTGATAAGTCGATCTTCTCATCATTGATTCCAAGGACTACGGCAAACTGTGCGCCCGAATTATCTCTTATGAATGCAAATCTGTATGTATCGCTTTCATCAACGTAAATCTGCTCATCGGCCTTTATGTAGGGAACACGGCTGTACCACGTAGGATCAACCGCAGCATCGTTTACAGTTTCATAAGCTGAATTGTCGGAACCGGTAAAGTGAACCGCCCTGACCTGATTCTTGTTGTAAGTGATAACCTTGGTATTGGGATCTATAACGGAGTCATCAGAATAAACACTTGTTGTACTCTTCGCACTCGTCGGCTCAACCGGTATAGCTGCAACAGCGATCGCTGACGCGAGGAACAGTCCGCCAAGTGTTCGCCGAACCTGTTTCTTCATACGTCTTTTACCGGTTTTCTTCCTGGGGGTCACTTCCGATGCATTTGAAGCAGACGTTTTGGTTGTATTAGTAGCCATTTCTTCTCCTCATTTTGCAAAATATCTTGTCATTAAATTCTGATATCAAGATCGTAACGGACATGTGGATTTAGCAATATGTACTGATGATCCGTCTATTCCATTAGAAGATAAATATCTTCGAAACATATCTACTTCTACATCAAAATGTGGACCAAACATTATACTCTGGACAACGTTTTCACAGAACAAATCATCAAAGCAAACTGCAAGCGGATAAAACTCACGCAGTCCCTTTTTCGTGACAATATATCGTAATTGTTTAGCTTTTCTAAAAGGGCAAGAACAAATTCTTACTTCATTCTCAGCACGAAATGATGGATGTTTATATGCAGTAGACCATGCCCATGCATTATCTAACAAGTCGTTATTTCTTTCACTATATCATTTGCTGTTCCAGCAGACATATAATAATCATTCAATAGTTCAGATATGCGATGATCATTCAGGTCTTCTTCGTAATACACTTCAAGTTTTATTGCTCTACCTCGCAGGAAAGAATCATCGATCTTATCAGAATCAAACACTAAGCATAAACCATGCCCCTCCTGCGCGTATCTTGACCACTGTGCAGCGTCATCTTTGTTTTTTGATAAGCAAAAAGCATATTTTGCCTCATCCTTATACAGTCTGATCCGATTATCAATTAAATCATCAACATCAACAGAATACTTTGTTTTAAGTGTGCTTTTTAAAATATCAAAAAAGTAATCCGTTTCTTTGCCATCATTCATATACTTGACATTGCCAAGCCATATTTCATTGCTTTTCAACATACTGTCAAATGATGACATCGTTGTATAATGATACAATATTTTCTCACCCATGCTCTTTTCTCAATTTACTCAGTCATTTCTCAGCCCACATCATATTAAGATATGCTTGTATAGTTGAAAACACATTTTCAGCACGCTCTATCTGCTCTGAAGCCTGTTCTTTGGACACAAGGAAAAAATCCTGGTAATCCGCTTTTTCTCTAAGCCGATAGGAAGCATCGATCAGTTTCGACAGTTCTTTATCAAACACACCGGTTTTAACATAATTATGATTGAAATAAGCAATTATTCCCGAGTGTTTGCTTGAATCAAACTGATTCAAAGCCGTAACTGCACGTAACATATGGAATATGGCGTAATAGGATCTATTAATGGCGGCTTTGTATTTTCCGTTTTGTTCAAGAACTTTTGCGCTTTCCAGATCCTCTTCAGCACATTGAAAACGATACTTGGACAGTTCAATTATGCTGCTTTCCATAGAACTACCCCCTCCTTTCTTACATTCGAGTAAAAGGGAGAGGTTTCCATATACTTTCTGTATGCAGATTCATCTATGTCAATTACGGAAAAGACCTTATCAAACTTCAGATTAAGTTCAACAACAGCATCAGATAACGCATCTTCAACACTGCGATCAAGATTCCCCTTAACTATTACGGCCACATCTACATCGGACTCCTCGGTATTTGTGCCTCTGACCACGGAGCCATATACTATGATGCTTATCACCTGATCGCGGAGCGCACCGCAAATTCCATCCACAAGATCTTTTGCAAACAGATTGATTTGAAGCATAGCGATTCTTATTCTCCTCAAGCCCTCGCATCCTTGCAGATATACCACAGAGCATCCTTGCTCCATGTGATCACTCTATAAATCCAAATGCGTCAATACACAGATAAGGACATGCGCTGTCCCTAATCTCTGTATCGGATATATACACTGAAATCTTTATATTTCGGGCATTTTATAAATGTACATGGTTTCGGAACATAAAAATACCCAATATCATTTTACTAGATATTGGGATATTTTCAAGACTAAAGTTCTATATATTGTGGAACGTCACTAGTTATCTTCCACCTAAAATAAACCGGCAGCTATCAACTTCTCTTTATATTCCTCCGCCAGTTTTCGATTCACTTCGGCTTCATGTCGTTTCACCTCGGCTTCATGTTTGTAGGATACGGCTTCCTGTTTGTAGGTTTCAGCCTCCCATTTATATTCTTCTATTATGTCGGAAATGTAGAGTCGTTCTTTCACGTATATAGCTCCCCATTCTTCTTTCTTACGGGCCTCCACCACAGCCATATCATCAGAACACGATACTATAATTGTAGTTCAAAGCATTTGCACGTACCATTGACGTATTAACCAAAATCAGGCCACCAAAAACACCGAAAGAGAGGGGGCAAATTCATTCCGGGAGGGCTTGTATATATCTACGCAAAACAATTAGCGATGAGCACTTAGCGAAGCGACGTTTTGAATGGGCTCTGTCGAGGACTGTCTGAGGAGCGAAGCGACGAGTTCCGCAGACAGAGTCCGCGCAATGAAAAACGGCGGTGAGCTTAGTACTCATCAGCCGTTTTGCGTAGATATATACAAGCCCCTCCAGGATAAACGCCGGCCTATCCGGATCACTTTTCTACATCCTCATACACATATGTCACCTGGTCTTTGGGGACGCGCCTGGCGACTACTACAAAGCGGGCCGTGGAGGTCGAACCGTTACAGGTAGACAGAGTCAGGAGTTCATCCCCGTATTTCGCAGTCACGCCGGTATCGTAGAGGCTCATCTCCGCCATGGCCTTCATATTGGAATCAAACTCCTCTTCTGACGCTGCATCAAAGAACTGATAGTACTTGAATCCGACATTGCCCGCATCCTTGATCGTGTCACGGAATACATACATGACCTCGTAGAGGCCTTTTTCATAGATCGTATCAAACTTGATCAGATTATGTTCCTTACAGTAATCCTCGGACTCATACTTCTTCAGATTACCGAACATCTTACCCGACTTCATATGGTGTCCGTATATGATCATATTCGTGGTGCGGAATACAGCATCACAGTTACAGTCCATGAATATGGAACCGTTATTGTCTTCCTTACCCTCAAAGTTGTGGTTCAGGTAGTAATCGTTGTTGACGGTCTGCATCACCGGATAATCGATATTCGTTCCGTCTATCGTAAGCCACCCTATGACGGATTTGTTCTTGATGTAGACATTCTTATATTCATCAAGGATAGGGGGCATTTTCTCGTCTTCTGCCAGAGTGAATACCGGCTTCTGCTCTATATCCTGAGCTATCGGATCGGTTCCCTTAAGCGCTACAAGTTCATCCATTGCGGCCTGATTGGCATATGCCGACTTACTGTATATCAGAAAGATGATAAGGCTCCCGGCCGCGATAACGCCGGCACTTACGGAGATGATACGGTTTCTCAGATTTGCTTTGCGAAGTATCTCTTCGGCCGCCGCGTCAATCTCATCAGGAACCCGACGATCATCTGCTCTCGAAGCTGACCGGACACGGCCGGATGTCTGTTGGGAAGCTGTTTTTGTTTTGTCAGCCTTGGAGTGCTTTGCAATCTTTGCAGGCTTCGCAGCCTTCGCTGCCTTCGCGTGTCTGCTCTTCTTTACATCGGATGACGTTTCCGGAACGATCTCCCTACTGTCCATTTTCTGTATCAGATCATACAGTTCATCGTCGAAATCACGTCCGACCACAGTCCGGAATCTCACCTCTCCGTTCTGCATGGAACTGTATAGTCTGCGTACCGCTTCGGGATCCGACATGTTGACCTGTGCACGCAGACGGTTTATGAGTCTGGTATCCTCAAGGGCTGCGTTGTAATCGTTTATATCCGTGAACTTATGTCCGCCTACCATTCCGCCGGGCATGATGTACTCCTTGTCTGTTCCAAAGTATGTGAATGACCATAAAAAAGGTCACTGCATAAGCAGTGACCCAATAATATCATATTTGATTTCAGGCTTCTACAGCCTGCATAACCTCATCGGCAAGATCCTCAATCTGAGCCTGAGCCGGTTCGCTGCCAAGGAGCTGTGACTGACGTATCTGGCTTAAGTTCATCTGGCTCATGAGAACATCTGCGAAATTCGCCGTCTCGCCTCTCTTCAGGGGATTGATATTGACCTGCTCCTCAACCTTCTCTACAGCGGAGAAATCAACTCCGCCATCAGTGGCATCATCGGAAATACGGCCAATCCTGTTAAAGCTGGCTGAACTTACCTGTCTTGTATTGTATATGTACGGATCGTAAGCCAGGCTTCCGACCGCGCCTACAGCACCTACTGCCATAAGACAAACCTCCCATATACGCTTCTGATTTTCTAATTCTATAACAGATCCATAATTATGTCAACACAAAACGATAATGTTTACTGTTTTTGATGAGTCTGTCACTGGTCTCCGACTGCATGTATGATCTCAGGAAGAAGCTGCTTCTTGCGGCTCATAACATCCGGCATATCGTAGATGTTTTTACCGACCGGTTTATACGGCAGATGTCTGTTGCCACGGTGTTCGGTACATATGAGTGCACTGTGTTCGTGTATAACATCCGTGATCATCAGGACAGCCCAGTCCAGTCCCTGCCTCTTTCTGACAACATCAAGTGCTTCTGAATATATATCGGCATAATCGTTCAGATCATTAAGAGTAGTGACCTCACATTGTCCGATACCTATCCTGACTCCGCTTTCGTTATACGTCTTAAAGTCTGCAGATATCGCGGATTCAGGTTCTTTATCCTTAAGACCGCCTACTCTCGAGAACATTTCAAGACCGTATTCTTCGAGATTCGCTCTGCATATGGATGCGAGAACATGTGCTGCTACCGCATCATCACCTGTCGTGGTCGGACTCTTGAGTATGAGTGTGTCTGAAATTATACCTGTGAGCAGCACCTTGGCCGTGACCGGATCAGGTGTACGGTTATTACGTATGAACTGCTGATACACTATAGTGCACGTGCTTCCCAGAGGTTCGGCGCAGATAAATATGGGCTGTTCCGTCTTAATGGCATCCAGCCTGTGATGGTCTATGATACCGGTTATATTGGCGGTCTCAATACCGCGGATGCTCTGTCCGGGCTCGTTATGATCCACGAGGATCACATTATACCTGGGGGCACGCAGGAAGCACCGTCTGGTCACATACCCCACATATCTGTCTTCATCGTATACAGCCAGTCCTCTCTTGCTCGAACTCTGCAATTGAGTTCTGGCTTCGTCAAACAGCTCATCCGAGCTGACTCCGGCTTCCTGGTCAGTCATGATCTGTCTGACGGAGGGTATGCGGGTGATCTTACTGTCCCTTGAGAGTTCCTTCATGGTCCAGTTTGTGATATCGTCGACCGAGAGCAGACCGTAGAATTCATCATTATCATAGACCGGGATCACACTCGGACTGGTCTTCTCATATATGGCTGCCACAGCCGTCAGCGGATCATCGGCATTGATCCTGTGATCCGTAGTCAGCATGATGTCCCTGACTCTGGGATACACATCACGCTTATATGCCGGTATCTCTATTCCAAGCTGCTCCAGAACGCTTCTCGCGCCGTCCGACAGATGCCCGCATCTGACCGGGATATATGTATTATCAGGATCCTGCAGATTCATCAATACAGCATAACCGTATGCGCTGCATACACTGTCGAGATCCGGGTTTCTGTGTCCGGTCACATATACTGTTCCCATGAGTTCTCCCTATTCTTCCAGCAGGCTTTCGATCTCCTCGGGCGTGACCGGCATATCCCTGTCGAATCTGAGGATAGCCTTAAGCAGTCCTCCGCGTTTCGCCTCCGGTGCTATTTCCTTTAACAGGCCGAATATCCTCTGATCCACAACCGGGATCACGATCCTTGTATCAGGTTCAAGTATCTTCTCACCGTTTAAGACAAGTGCGGCCAAAAGTGCCATTATATTTCCGGTCTCTTTCTCATATGCAAGATCCACACTGACATGATCATCCGAACGCGTGATCAGTATAAGTCCTGCCGGAACATCGCCATCCATATGAACAAGGCTCAGATCTTTATCGTAACGGTTCGAGATGATCAGATTCCCATTTTCATCATAGTATCCGTTCCAGCTGGCAATTCCGTCCGCGTTATTGGTCAGCTTGTTGTATGTCATTACGTCCGTCTGCCTCAGGCAGTTTATCCTTCTCTATGCTACCAAGAGAAAACTCTGCCACATTACTCTCGGTCTCTTCCGTCTCAAAGCCCAGGGAACCGAACAGATTCATGAATCTGTCTTTACCGAATGAGGCCGGAAACTCGGCAATAATGCCTTCAGCCTCGCCAAACGCTTCGGCATCACGGATCCTCGAACTGATCATTTCCTCTTCGGCTTCACTGCCTGCGTATTCTTCCGTGACTCCATACCACAGGATCCTTGCCCATGTGTCGTTAACGCCCATTATGACCACACCCGCCAGTTCATCATCAAGTCCGGGGGCATAAGTCGCAACGGCATAATATTCCTGCTGCCTGATTCCTTCATGATAATAATCCGGTATAAGTGCGCCGTAACGCGCTGTATCCTCTGCAGGGATCAATATATCTCTGAACATCTGTACTCCTTCCTGCTCTAATCCTAATGAGCCTGAGCAGGCAATACTGCTTTGAACTGTCTTTTGAATGAAGGCTTGCTGTATGCACCTGCATTCGAATCACGGAATGTTGCTCCGTGACCGTTAAAATCGGCACGATAGAGTATCCTGTAATGCATGGGCTGCTTCGCATATTCCTCCGTAGAATCCGATTCGTACTGCGAGATACCGGATACAAGCTCTCCCGAACACATTGCCATTCTGTGCAGATGGTCATATGTATCCACGAATTCTTTCTTATCGCTATCGTTAAGCTCATTAAAAAGAGGCGATTCGATCAGTATCTCCATACCTTTCACGGTACCGAAGGCCTTCTTTTCGAACTTCGGAAGCCCGGCCCAGTTACGAAGGGCGCTGTACTGGTTTCTGGTGGCGAACATGTCGGGATTGTTCTCTATATATTTCTCCAATTCGTCAGCCTGGTCCAGATATAGCCCCAGAACGGAACGGAAGGCCTTTGTTCTTTCTTCAGCCGGTGCATCATTCCCATCCATATCACTGCCCGTCTTTACGACAGCCAGCTGATGCGCATAAGAAAGAAGACGGGCTTCGTCAAACGCCGGCTTTCCGGATATCGGAGACATGGCGTCAGTCATCAGTTTAAAGCCCTGTACTTGCAGGAACGGAGCATACTCAGGTCTTCCGAAAACCTTTTCCTTAAGGATCGCACCTTCAACAGCATCTGCGTCTGCATAGGCAAGAGCATCTGCCTTACAGGCACACCCCCTGTCCTTCTCACCTGCCAGTCTCTTGTCTGCTTTTTGAAGTATCCTGAGTTTTACAGGGTCGCTTTCCGACGAAACAGCCTGCTTGACTGCTTTTACACGGTCAGCATAAGCGTCACTTACACCTTTGAATTCGTCGAGGCTCTCATTAAGCGGAGCTGCAAGATCCCGGTCATACGCCTTTATTCCCCAGGTTTTCTCTATAAACTCTCCATGAAGAACATCAACCCTTTTGCCGGTCAGGAGAAATTCAACCAGCATCTTCGATGACTCCGCCTGATATGTCAGAAGATGTCTGATCTTCATGTTTCGCCGTTCGATATCGCCGAACCCAACCCTTGCTGCCTGAGCTATCTCTCCGGGAATGCCACCCATAAGAGTATTTGCAATGGTAGTGTCGGTATCCATCTCATCAGCCTTCTTCAGGCACTGGGTAAATCTTGAAAACGCCTGATCAACCTGCTTTTTATTTGCCATATAC
This sequence comes from uncultured Lachnospiraceae bacterium, assembly GCA_905234595.1. GTDB lineage: Bacteria > Bacillota > Clostridia > Lachnospirales > Lachnospiraceae > XBB2008. Next base: position 30,854 of record CAJOID010000057.1, read on the forward strand.
TCATATGGATGTGACGAAATCATATCCTGAAGTTCATCATACGCATCCGCCTGATCCGCCGGTATTCCCGTCACACGGTCGGCCTGTTGACTGCTTGACTGATCTTCCTGAGATAACCTTTGCTTCTCGGCAGCCCACTGGTCGGTCTTCTTAAGCATTTTCATCATGGACTGTCCGACCAGACGGTCATGGTTTCGATGCATATACTCATATTTTTCCAGAGCCAGCGGCAGGTGTTCCTTTGCTTTACTTATCTGCTTGTCAGATACGGTCTTACCGTCAAGGCTGAGACCGTTCGCAAGATACATCGTATTCAGGGCATCTTCCGTGCATTCAAGTTTTTCTTTTAACTGTTTCACATAAAGGGCAGCTGCAGGGTTCTTTTCTTCCTGAAGCCTTTCTACGTCCGCCCTCAACTGGTCACGAGCCCGTAAGATGTTATAGATCCTTTCTTCAATATCCCCCTGGTCAAGCTGAGGGGCCTGCATGTCCGCGAACTCATTGCCATCCGTGACATCCATGACATCAAGATTTCCCTGTGCCTGATCAGTCATGTATCTGCCCAATGCAGCCTGGGCAGCGGCATTCTGTCTGGTGTATACGGAACCTGTGAACTCCCCTCTTCTTTGGGCCGCCTCTTCCTGCTTTGAAGTCTTCTTCTGATATGAAAGCTCCTTCTCGGCATCCCGACTTATCTCGGTCTGTTCCTCCACCTGCTGACCGATGGTTTCCGCGCTCTCATCCTGCTGATGATGAAACAGTTTCCCGATCCCGAGTATGGACATGAAACGTTTTGTCCTTGACATGCTCTTTCCGTACTGCTTGCTGTCAACGGCAAGCTGTTCGGTAGATACCTTCAAAGATCCGCTCTTCTCCGCAGTCTTGTGAAGACCTGTTATGATCTGCTGTTTACGCTGCTGTTGTGTTAACTGTACTCCTCCGGGCATATTATTGCTCCTCCTGAAAAAGAACCGGCTGTTAAGTCATTAAACCAAAAGTACACTATTAAGTATACGAAACAGTCGGCTTTATCGCAACTTTTCAATAAACCTGCTCGGCCTGAGACCATCGTCCGCGCGGTACAATAAATACAGATACTTTTTGGCCCTTGTCATGGCAACATAGAACATGCGCCTCTCCTCTTCTATATCCGCCGCTGTATGCGCCGACCTGGACGGGATCCTGTTCTCATTGACATCAGGAAGAATGACAGTATCGAACTCAAGCCCCTTCGATCCGTGATACGTCATGATATGTACACCATGCTCTTCTTTCCCTCTTTTGCTGCTCTTCACCGCATCATCTCTGATCATACTCAGCAGTTCATCTACCTCACGATACGAACCGCATCCTCTTATAAGGGACAGAAAGGCTTCTTTTTCCTCCAGATACTCCTTATATTTATCCGCCGTCACTGTTTCACGGACATACCTGTCATACCCGACTGTATTACAGATATACCTGAGAGCGAGCTGCGGACTCATACCGCGTATCCTCGTAAAATGCCGGTACATCTCATCTATGCGCCTGATCATATGCGCGTCCGGTGCATAGTATCGCATGAGCATATCACGGCTGACCGTTTCATCGCTCATCGAATCACGTCTGATATATCTCAGAGGCTTATTCACTATATTCAGATAATTGGCTCTGGCATGATCTCCGGCTGCAATAGCCATATACGAGCATATATCCCTGATATAGACCGAAGTAAACGGGACCCGGTTGTCGTTATATGCCGTCTCGATCCCCACAGCACGCAGATATCCGGCGTATTCCGCCCCCTGACGGTTCGTTCTGACGAGCAGGGCGATCTCATCGGGTTTGATCCCCTCATCCATCCGCTCTTTTATGATCTCAACACATTTTTCTGTCTGTGTATTCTTATCCGGGCATTTATCCACCCGGACGGAATCTTTCAGTTCCTCCATACCGTCACGGGCTGTGATCGTCTTGTTAAATCTATCCTTATTCTCAGAGATGACCACACCGGCAGCACTCACGATCTCACGCGTAGACCTGTAATTCACGCTCAGCACATCCTGCGATGCACCGGATATTTCAGTAAGAAACCTTCGCATCAGAGCGACATTCGCGCCGCGAAAGGCATATATGGACTGATCGTCATCCCCAACCGCAAAAACGTTATATTCCGGATATGCAAGCAGTTTGACCAGCTCATACTGACTGACGGATATATCCTGAAATTCATCAATGAGAATATACTTGAATCTCTTCTGCCAGAGCCGGCAGAAATCACTGTCACTCTTAAGGAGTTTCAGGCATTCGCCGACCATATCATCGAAGTCTATAAGTCCGAAATCGTGCAGCAAACCGTTATAAGCTTCGAATAATCTCCGGAAAGCTTCAGGGCTGTACATATCCTGATGGAATTCTTCGGGAGCCGATCCGTTATTTTTGCATGCACTTATAAAGCCCAGGCTTCTTACGATATCATCGAAGTCCTTGCATTCATCGGTGAGACCGCTGATCTCAAGCGCTCTCTTCATATATCTGATCTTGTCTTTATCGGTGATGGGAACCACTTTACGGTATGCTCTGTGGTGTCTCAGAATGGAATAGAATATTGCATGGAAGGTTCCGAAAGATGCGTTGGCTTCTACAGGTGCCATGAGCTTGTCAAACCGCTCTTTCATCTCAAGTGCCGCCGCCCGGGTGAAGGTGATGACAAGAATGTCCGAGTCCTTCACTCCGGATTGGATCAGCGCTTTGATTCGATGAGTAAGCACCGTAGTCTTACCAGATCCGGGACCTGCCTGCAACAGCAGCGCACCGTCGTGGAAGTTGACGGCTCTGCGCTGACTTGCGTTCATTTCCGGCATTGATCTCCTTATTTAGTTGGTGTCATTACGGCAGGATCACGATAGTTTCTCTATCGCCGCCCTTATCCTTTTTAATGTTTCTTCCTTGCCGATGATCTCCATGATCTCGGTAGCACCGGCAGGTGTCACAGCCTTACCGCTTAAAGCGGTACGCAGAGGCCACATCACGTAGCCTGTCTTAACTCCCTCACGCTCAACATATGCACTAAGTATCTGATACAGAGCATCATTGGAATAATCAGTCTGTTCTTCAAGCACGGGGAGTGTATCCCGGAGGACCTTAAGTGACGTGGCGGCGTCGGTCTTCATCTTTTTATGCGTATACATCTCCGTATCATAATCATCCGGTACTGCCTCAAAGAAATCTATCATTTCCGGGATATCGGCAAATGTCTCGATACGTGTCTTAACGGTCTCGGCGATATGCTTTAAGTCAAGCGGTGCTGTGATCACTTCTCGTATGTAGGGAAGTGCACGCTCACAGAACGCCTCGAAGTCCATTGCCTTGATATACTCTCCGTTCATCCATCTGAGTTTGCCCATATCAAATACCGCAGGGGACTTGCTGATCCTGTGATAATCAAAATCGCGGATCAGTTCATCAAGAGTGAATATCTCCCGGTTATCCTCGGGGCTCCAGCCGAGAAGTGCTATATAATTCACCACGGCTTCGGCAATGAATCCCTGATCGATCAGATCCTCAAATGACGAATGCCCGCTTCTTTTGGAGAGTTTCTTATGATTCTCGTCCGTGATCAGAGGAAGATGAACATACACCGGACTCTCCCACCCGAATGCATCATACAGTCTCTGATACTTCGGCGACGATGACAGATACTCATTCCCTCTGACAACATGCGTGATGTTCATAGTATGATCGTCCACCACATTGGCAAAGTTATATGTCGGGTAGCCGTCTGTCTTGATCAGGATCATGTCATCCATCTCTACGTTATCAACGGTTATATCTCCGTATAACTCATCATGGAATGTCGTGGATCCCTCATTCGGGATATTCTGTCTGATGACAAAAGGCCTGCCTGCGGCAAGATTGGCTTCAACTTCTTCTTTGCTCAGCGACAGACAATGTTTGTCATACATGGTGACCGTCTTACCGTCCTCATCAACCTGAGTCCTGAGAGATTCAAGTCTCTCCTTATCACAGAAGCAGTAATATGCTTCACCCTTATCGATAAGCTCTTTGGCATATTTCATGTATATGCCGGTCTTCATCCTCTCCGACTGCACATAGGGACCGTATCCGCCGTCCTTATCGGGGCCTTCATCGTGCTTAAGTCCGGTCAGTTCAAGGGTGCGGTAAATGATATCCGTGGCTCCTTCAACGAACCTCTCCTGATCCGTATCCTCTATCCTGAGCATGAATACACCGTCCTCATGCTTGGCTATAAGGAACTCATATAATGCGGATCTTAAGTTGCCCACATGCATTTTACCGGTGGGACTCGGTGCATATCTTGTTCTTATCTTTACGGTACTCATAAATTGGTCATACTCTCCTGTCTGTTATCTATATCCGGTATTTCTTTATCTGCTTTCTTAACATACGAATCCAGTGCTTTGGCCGCCACATTCAGGTCGAGATTGGTACCTGCACCGGCTATGCAGCCGCCCGGACAGGCCATGCCTTCGATCAGGCATCCGTTTTTCTTACCTGCCTTGGCAAGCATCAGCATCTTCTTACATTCGGATAATCCTTCGGCATGCTCTATATGTACATCCGTATCCGGATAGAAATCATGAACACACTTCTCGATCGCTGCGGCCACTCCGCCGGCGATACCGTAACCGCGTCCCGCACCGGTGGCTCCTTCGAGTTTTGTATCGGAGACCAGATCGGCCGGATCTATTCCTCTTGATGCGAATATCCCCATCAGTTCCTCAAAAGTGATGACAAAATCCACATCGGATCTGACTGTCCGTCTGGAAGCTTCCAGTTTCTTGGAGGCGCAGGGGCCGATGAAGACGACTCTGGCATCGGGATGATCCACTTTGATGAGGCGGGCCGTTGCAACCATCGGGGTAAGTGCATTGGATATATTATCTATGGTCTCGGGGAAGAATTTCCTCGCCAGTACCGACCAGCTCGGGCAGCATGATGTAAGAGCAAAAGCCTTCTTACCCGTAGCCACTTCCTCATGATAGTGCTTCGCCTCGGTCACACAGCCCAGATCGGCTCCGAGAGCAGTCTCATATACATCCGTGAACCCCATTCCTATAAGAGCGGCTTTAAGCTTGTCTCCGTCAACATTCGCTCCGAACTGTCCCGCAAATGACGGGGCAACCTGAGCTATTATCTTTTTGCCTGACTGCAGAGCACGTATGAGCTGGAATATCTGAGATTTATCGGCTATGGCCCCGAAAGGACAGCTGAGCATGCACTGACCGCATGACACACATATGTCCGGATCGATATAGGCTCTTCCCTTATCATCATTCTTGATGGCAGCCACACCACAGGCTGCGAGGCACGGCCTCACCTGATGGGATATGGCATCATACGGACATACGGCTTTGCATTTACCGCATTTGATGCATTTCTCCTGATCTATATGCGAGTATCCGTCTTTAAAAGAAATGGCACCTCTGGGGCAGACCTCCTGACACGGATGTGCAGTACATCCCATGCATCTGTCAGTAACCTTATACATGTTCTCAGGGCAGGCATTGCATGCTGACGGGATAACCTGCATGAGCGGGGGTTCATAGTACTTCTCGTCGATATTGGATTCTTCCAGCCCCTGTGTCAGATGGACAGGTTCATTCTCGGGGCGCAGACTTAAGCCCAGGGCGAGTCTGATACGCTCCCTGACTATGGCACGCTTACGATATATGCTGCCGTAATCGGCACTGTCCTCCTCCCTTACTATGGTATAGGGCAGCGCTTCCATATCATCTTTGAGATTCTCCGAGTCATATGCAAGATTGGCTACTTCGGTAAAAATCCGTCTCCTGATTTTGCGAACCTCGGTATCGATACCACGCATACTCATGTTTTATCTGTCCCTTATCGTTACTGTCTGCCTGTGGACCCGAATCCGCCTCTGTCAACTTCATCAAGATGCTCCACTTCACGGAACTCAAGTTTCGGCTGGTTTTCCATAATGCGGAACTGGCATATACGGTCGTTGGCATGTACTACCGTATCCCGCATGGCTATCATTGGTACAAACCACTGGTCATTATCGCCGCAATATGAGCAGTCAATAACACCCATATGATTGGCCTGGATCAGTCCGTAATTCTTATATGTGGAACTTCTGGGCACCATGTGGGCTTCGAAGCCGGCCGGCAGTCTGATGCCTATTCCGAGCGGTATCAGCTTGAACTCGCCCTGTTTAAACTCCACATCTTCCGCGGCACGCAGATCGATCCAGTCCGACTTGCCGTCTATATACTCAAGCTTATCTATTTTATCACTGAAATACTTAATATCAAGAGTTTGCGTTGCAGACATATATACCTCCCGTTTCCTTGACTATCACATCCTCTATGATACAGATGCCGCCGCATGCTCTGCTGGCCGCATTATCTATCACACGCTGGTTCGATGACCCCCTCCAGTTGAGGAGTACATCCCTCAGAGCCTCATCATATCTCCCGTCCACGACCACATCGATATATTGCATGACATCGAGTTCACAGATGTCCTCATAATCGTATCCGGTATATAACCATATAGTCTTATCAGGCATATTCTCCTTTACTTCACGGCACAGAGCGCACACTTCATCTCTGTTACCGGGATACAGCGGATCACCTCCGCTGAGTGTAAGACCTGATATATAGTCTCGTGACAGGATATCCATCAGCTCATCATGAGCTTTTTCATCAAAAACAAGGCCGTCTTCCGGATCCCATGTCACGGGATTCTGGCAGCCCGGGCAGTGATGCTCACATCCCGAAACCCATAGTACCGCACGCAAACCGGATCCGTTTCTCATATCATCTTTGGTTATATCGTGGTATCTCATGGGAAGTATGCCTTACATCGAAATCCTGTCTGCTATCTCAGCCATCTTGGAATCGGACAGTCTGGTATCACCGTGTGTACGCGAGTATGCCAGATATCCGTTCATTCGGTCGATCTTCGTAAGGTTGCGTGAGCCGCATTTCGGACATACATCCATTTCAAGCTGCTCATACCCGCAATCATCACAATACGAAAGACTCATGTTCACTCCTTCGTAGTAACCGTACTTCATGGCTCTGCGGATAAGTGTTTTGATTGCATCGAGATTATAATCGATGGGATATCTTACATACTGGATCTTGCCGCCGTTGAAGAGTTCCCAGAAACGTTTCTCCAGATCCTGTTTCTCTATGGGGGTGATCTGCTCAGCCACGTGACAGTGGAATGAATTGGATACATATTCTCTGTCGGATACGCCGGGAACTATTCCGTACTTATCCCTGAACTGACGTACCTGCAATCCGCACAGATTCTCGGCGGGTGTTCCGTATATCGCATAGAGATGATGGTCTTCTTCCTTGAACTCTCTGACCCGTGCATTGATGTATTCCATCACTTCCAGAGCAAATGCTCCGTCCTGGACCAGACTCTTGCCGTTATACAATATCTGAAGTTCATTAAGTGCCGTGATGCCGAAGGATGCGGTCGCCGCATCGAGAAGCGGGGCTATCCTGTCATGCAGGTCTAAATGTCCGCCCAGAAATCCGCCCTGACAGTATGCCAGCGGGTTCGTAGATGCCTTCATCTCCCCCAGGTACTGGTAGGTTCTGATATGAAGCTGACGGATCATATTCAGATAATAATCCAGCACTTCATAGAAATCTCTGGACTCTTCACGTGCTTTTGCCAGTATCATGGGCAGATGGAGTGATACGACACCTATGTTGAAACGGCCGATATAAACCGGCACATCTTTGTCATCAGCTGGTGTCTGCCCACCTCTCTCCCAGTAAGGTGACAGAAAAGCCCTGCAGCCCATCGGGCTGATGACTTTACCGTATTTCTGATATGTCTCGGATATATACCCCTCTCCGGACATGGACAGCCAGTCCGGATACATTGATTTGGATGAGCATTCTATGCCTGCTTCAAACACATCTTCCAGTTCCCCGCCGGGGCCGTGCAGTTTCTCGTCATAGAGAAATACGATCTTGGGGAACAGAACAGGCTTCTTATGGCCTGGTTTCCCCTGACCGTTCTTGCGCACGTTCATGAGCGTCTTCGAAGCCATGCGCGCGAATCTGTCGGTACCCAGACCTGCGGTCACGGTAATGAAAGGATAATCACCTCTGGAACTTGCGACCGTATTGAATTTATACTCCCATCCCTGAAATCCCTGCTCGAATTCACGCTGTATATCCGCATACGCCTGCTTCTCGGCTGTTTCGCGGTCAACTCCGAGAGACATGTATTTATTGGTGTACTTCTCGTAGCTGCGTTCCGCGTACGGTGCGAGCATCTTATCCACTTCGGGAACGGTGAAACCGCCGTATTGCTGTCCGGCAGCAGACAGGATGATATCCCCGCAGACATCGAATACGGTGTCGAGAACCTTGGGTTCGTTATACCATACGTTACCCATCTCGAAACCGCCGCGAAGGACTTCGGAGATATTGAACAGACAGCAGTTCATGGTATCACGTCTGGCTGACATATCATGAACATATATATAGCCTTCACGGCAGGCCTGTATCTCCTCTGTAGTGAGAAAGAACTTCTCGTACAGGCTCTTGTTGAACTGATTGAAGATCAGGCTTCTCTTGGTACTCACCAATGCCGAATCCGTGTTGGCATTCTCACGGTCTCCGACGTACATGATGGCCTGTGTCTTTTTATACACATCATCCATCATGCGGACGAAATCCTGCTTATAGTTGCGATAATCCCTGTAGCTCTTGGCAACTATGGGCTTAACTTCGTCCAGCGCACTCTCTACAATGTTATGCATCAGAGAGATCGGGATATCCTTATTCTCCAGAGCATCAATACGGGCTTTTACGAACTCGCATATATGCTTTTTCTCATCAGTGGTAA
>CAJOID010000058.1 GCA_905234595.1 uncultured Lachnospiraceae bacterium
CGCTTTGTCTACAGTCTGAAAGCCCCCATATCGGGGGCTTTTCCGAAACAGTTTTATTATTTGGTCAGAAGCAGCATTATATCGTTGCTCCTCTGCACGAATCTGGTCATCGCATCGGCTTCCAGAGGGGACTGCTGCAGCATTGCCAGATCATACAGCTGCTCACATATCATCTCCGTATTCTCACCATCCTTATGTTCGAGTATGTACTGAACCAGAGGATGGCTGGCATTGAGTACGAGCGTTGTACCCTCGCCGTCCTGGCCGAAACCTCCCATACCCATGCCGGGCATGGAATACATCTTCATCATATCCTGCATACGTCTGGTCTCTTCGGACAGTGTGAGAAGTGATGAGATCTTCTTGTTCTTGAGTTTCTCCACCTTGACCGCGAGTTCTTTTTTCTTCAGGGCCTTCTTCACTATACCGGCGATCTCCTCGGCCTGCGCATCAAACTCTTCCTGAGCCTTCTTGGATGTACGGGATTTGAAATCATCCGTGATATCAGCATCGATACGCTGGAAGTGTATGCCCTCGTTCTTTGCCTCAAGCTGTGAGATGAACGGCTGGTCGATGTTATGTGTCAGAACTACGGCATCCATCTTGGCCGCCCTGAACATATTGATATACTGGCTCTGCTGCTGAGGATCTGTCACATAGTAAATGGTCTTCTGCTTCTTTTCTTCCTCTGCATCATCCTGGTCGGAATTTTCCTCTGCAGAAGCATCGGTCTGGATCTCCTCAGCCTCAACGGCGTTTCCGTCCTCATCGGTGGCTGCACTCTGCTCTCCGTCTTCACCGACCTCATCGGGATCGATCTTATTGACCTCGAGGCACTCGGGCAGAGTCAGATACTTATCATCTATGTTCTTGAAGAGGATATAATCCGTCATCTTCTCGCAGAACTTGTCGTCCCTTAAGCAGCCGTACTTGATGAACGGAGCGATATCGTCCCAATACTTCTCGTAGTCTTCCTTCTCGGTCTTGCACATACCTGAGAGCTTATCGGCCACTTTCTTGGATATGAACTCGGATATCTTCTTCACGAACCCGTCGTTCTGAAGCGCGGATCTCGATACGTTGAGCGGCAGATCGGGACAATCAATCACACCTTTTAAGAGCATCAGATACTCGGGAATGACTTCCTTGATATTGTCTGCCACAAAGACCTGGTTGTTATAGAGTTTGATCGTACCCTCGATCGAATCATACTCGGTGTTGATCCTCGGGAAATACAGGATACCCTTTAGGTTGAAGGGATAGTCCATATTCAGATGGATCCAGAAGAGAGGCTCTTTATAATCATTGAACAGTTTGCGGTAGAACTCGAGATACTCCTCCCTTGTGCAGTCATTGGGATGTTTGGTCCAAAGGGGTATGGTCTCGTTCAATGTGTCATATGTTTTGGGCCTGGTCGCATTCTTCTTATCGTCATCGCTTAAGTCATCATATGCTTTCTTCTCGGCTTCGATCTCATCAGGAGTCTTAAGCAGGAACTTATCCAGTTCATCAGCCTCGTCGGCTTTTGCCAGATAGATCTCGAAAGGCATAAAACCGCAGTACTTCTTTATGACTTCACGTGCCTTGTATTCATTGCAGAACTCCAGGCAGTCCTCATTCAGGAAAAGAGTGATCGTCGTACCGACTTCAGTCTTATCAGAATCGGACATCGAATACTCAGCCCCTCCCGTGCACTCCCAGTGTACAGCGGAAGCTCCGTCCTTATATGACAGGGTATCGATATGTACCTCATCGGCTACCATGAACGAAGAATAAAATCCCAGTCCGAAGTGGCCGATGATCTGGTCATCGCCGGTCTTGTCCTTATATTTCTCAACGAAATCGGTAGCTCCCGAGAATGCCACCTGATTGATATACTCCTCAACCTCATCAGCGGTCATGCCCAGACCGTTATCGGTGATCTTTATAGTCTTATCCTCGGGATTGACGATCACTTTGATCAGAGGTTTGAAACCTTCGGGAAGCTCATACTCACCCATCATGTCCAGTTTCTTAAGCTTGGTTATGGCATCACAGCCGTTGGAGACCAGTTCCCTGTAGAAAATATCGTGGTCGGAATACAGCCACTTCTTGATGATTGGGAACATGTTCTCGGAATTGATCGACAGATTGCCTTTTTTATCAGCCATTACTATCATCTCCTTGTTTATTTGGTAATTTTATGCTGTCGTTTATGACTCTGAGCATAATTTTAGCACTCACGAGCGGTGAGTGCTACTAAAATTTTTATAAACAATCCCGATACGCCAAACGAACAAGCCGGTTACGGGATCAGGAGGTTTTCGTCCGCGACCTTGAAGAAATCGGATGTGTCTATATCATCGCCGTGAAGGAATCCTATCTCGCTCCACAGCTGGTCATTCAGTTTACGCGTGAGATCGGCAACATAGGCATCATATGTCCTGGAAAAAACGCTCTCCCTCTCCCGCTCGACTATCTTGATCTTGTTTAAGTCCGTTTCCTCGAGGTTATATGTACTCAGGCACCGGGCTATCAGATATCCGTCATCCGTGGAGAGCACCTCGGATATGTCATCATTTGCCAGGTCAAACAGTGCATTCCGGATATATGCGTTCGCTATGTCATCCTTGCCCAGTGATACGATCATATCCTGAGAATCACTGTATTCCGCCACCAGAGAATCGAAATCCTCTCCTTCCAGTGCGCGTGCGTGAGCCTCTTTGGCCCGAGCAAATGCAGCCTTGTTCTCATCCTCGCTCATGTTGATCCTGCGTCCGGATCCGTCAGTTGTATATGTATAGATATATATATATTCGATGGTAATATTACGGGCTTCATCATCGCTGACTTCGGGATTCACATCGGAAATGATCTCACCGTACACGCGCTGTGCCGTCAGATATTCCCGGTACAGATCGTATATGGTGTCACGGTCTATCCCCATGCCCTCGATCTCGGCATTGCTGAGCGAATCATAATAGATGTCCGTGGCCGTATCCACAGACTTGAGTTCCTCCTGCGTCAGTGTTATACCCATGGATTCCGCCATGAGATTCATGGTCTTGACCTGAGCCATCTTGGCCAGCGCGTTCTCCTTGACGCGTTCCTCGAGAGTCGTGCCGTCAGACTCGGTCTCCCATATCCTCTCTCCGTATACATTTTCATACTGGTTCTGGATATTCGTGATGTATACCATCATCTCGGGACGCGAGCAGCTGATGGCCTCTATACGGAATACTTCATCCTTGTTCAGACCGGTGGTAAGGACTATCTTGGTGTCGGACAGATCCGGCCCGCAGCCGGTCATGCAGATCATCACGGCACACAAAAGCAGGCACAGAAACCCGGTATTCAGTTTTCTATATCGGTCATTTCTCATGCCTGCTCTTCTTGTCGTGTATTATATGTGTCTGTGATTATTTGATCGTGCAGATCCAGCCTTCGGGAGCTTCTATACGGCCCATCTGGACACCGGTAAGGGTATCATACAGCTTCCTGGTGACCGGTCCCATCTCGGTCATGCCGCTGGGAAGTCGGATCTCTTTGCCATGATCCACGATGCATCCTACCGGAGAGATGACTGCAGCTGTACCGCACAGTCCGCACTCTGCCATATCGGGAAGCTCGTCCAGGAATACCTCTCTGTGCTCCACGGTAAGGCCCAGATACTTCTCGGCAACTATCATCAGTGAACGTCTGGTGATGGAAGGAAGGATGGAATCCGACTTGGGAGTCACTACCTTGCCGTCTTTGGTCACAAAGAGGAAGTTGGCTCCGCCGGTCTCTTCGATCTTGGTCCTTGTCCCGGGATCAAGGTACATGTTCTCATCATAACCCTCTTTATGAGCGGTCACGATAGCATGCAGGCTCATCGCATAGTTGAGTCCGGCCTTGATATGTCCGGTTCCGTGAGGAGCCGCACGGTCGAAATCGGATATCTTGATGGTCAGGGGTTTAGCACCGCCCTTGAAGTAAGGTCCCACAGGAGTAACGAGAATGCGGAACTGATACTCATCAGCAGGCTTAACACCGATAACGGGGTTGGTACCCATCATATAAGGTCTGATATACAGAGTAGCGCCGGATCCGTAAGGAGGAACCCAGTCCTCATTGGCTGCTACGACTTCCTTGACAGCCTCTATGAATCTTCCCTTGGGAAGTACGGGCATCTCAAGTCTCTCGCACGACTGATCCATACGCTCGGCATTTAAGTCAGGGCGGAAAGTAACGATGTGACCGTCCTCGGTCGTGTATGCCTTCAGTCCCTCGAAGCAGGTCTGAGCATACTGGAATACACCCGCGCACTCGTTAAGTACGATGTTCGGGTCATCAATGATGGCACCGTCATCCCATTTGCCGTCTTTGAAATTAGTCACATATCTCTTGTCGGTAACCTGATATCCGAAACCCAGATTAGCCCAGTCGATATCTTTCTTAGCCATAGTTCATATCCTCCCGCCTATTAGCATTATGTGTAAATACACTGCACAGATTATACACCCGGCATTACCCGGATGTAAACGACTCACCTGACTCTGGTGTACTTAAGGAATCTGTAAGTCAGATCAAAATACACCTGTTCATCGGATTCGGCGGTTATCTCCCACTCGGGTGACTCATCCAGATTGGGGAAATATGCATCAGCCTCATATTTATGGTCGATCTTCGTCACATGGACGGTATCGACATAGGGAAGCATCAGTTCATAGACACTTGCTCCTCCGATGATATAGATATCCTGATCATCAAACTCCTTGAGTTTCCGGATCAGGCCTTCCAGGCTGTGTACTATGATTGCATCGCCTGCCTTGTAGTGGGTATCACGCGACAGGATGATGTTCGTGCGGTTCACCAGAGGCTGCTTCTGCGGAAAAGTCTCGAGCGTTTTGCGGCCCAGTACCACGACCTTGCCGGTCGTCTCGTTGCGGAAGTTCTTGTGATCCGCGGGGATGCGTACCAGAAGTGAGCCCTTATTGCCGATGGCCCAGTTTTCGTCTACGGCGACTATCATGTTCATGGATATTACCTCTCTAAATTAAAGTGAGAAGGGTTAAGTATGTATTTAGATCGCAATAGGGATATTCTCGATCTGGGGGCCGGTCTCGTAGTCCTCCACGATCACATCATTACGGGTAAATGAATAAAAGTCATGTACATCAGGATTGAGGGTGACCTTCGGTGCCGGATGCTTCTCGCGGGTGATGAGTTCCTCGATGATCGGCACATGCCTGTCGTAGATGTGAGCATCCGCGATCACATGAACCAGTTCTCCGGGTATCATGTCATTGACCTGAGCCACCATCATCAGCAGGACCGCATACTGAACCACATTCCAGTTATTTGCCGCGAGCACATCCTGGCTTCTCTGGTTTAAAACCATGTTCAAAACCAGCTTGTCCGATGATGTGTCGTGTGTCACATTATAGGTGGCTGAATAGCAGCACGGATCGAGTTTGCCGGTGGCAAGATCATGGAACTGATAGAGGTTCGTCATGATACGGCGGCTGTAGGGATTCTCCTTAAGCTGTCTCAGGACGTAGTCCATCTGATCGGTCTCTTCGCCCTTGTACATGAACTTCTCACCGACCACATATCCGTATGCGGTTCCGATCGATCCGTCGGGATCCGCCCACTCATCCCAGATATGCGAATGCAGGTCATGGATGTTGTTTGACTTCTGCTGATAGATCCAGAGGACCTCATCCGTAGCGGACTTGATCGCAGTCTTCCGGAGCGTAAGTGCGGGAAACTCTTCGCGCAGATTGTACCTGTTGACTACACCGAACTTCTTGATCGTATATGCACTCTCTCCGTCCGGCCAGTGCGGGCGCACCTGTTCTCCTCTGGTGTCGGTACCGTTATCCAGGATGTCACGGCACATGTTTATGAATATATCATCTGCTCTGCTCATTATCTGTCCCACTTATCGCATAATGAATTGATCTGATCGGCGAATTTCGCCAGATCTTTGTTCGTCCCGCCCTTGTTATGCGCAATGACGGCGATGAGTCTCGCGCCTGCTGCCTCGAGACGTGCAAATACCTCGGACACGATCTTCTTCTTGGTGATCGGTGCAGGCTCCGCACGGAATATATATTCGCCCTCCAGCAGATCGAATCTCGTGCCGCTGTACGGAGCATCGGCGACTGCGTTAAGTTCCGTACGTATAGACTCGGTCAGGGCTTTGACTGAATCATCATCACCATGGACGATAAAATACTTCTCGGGCACATTCGTAAATGCGGCTGCCCATTTCATCAGTCCGTCTTTGTCGGCATGTCCGCTCAAGCCTGTCATCTTGCAGATATCCGCGCGGACTTCTATAGGCTCACCGAAGAGTTTAATCTCCTCCGCTCCATCCACGAGGGCTCGTCCGAGAGTACCTATAGCCTGGTATCCGACGAAGAGGATCGTGGATTCGGGGCGCCACAGATTATGTTTGAGGTGATGTCTGATACGGCCGGCCTCGCACATACCCGATGCTGATATGATGACCTTCGGTTCGGGGTCGGAGTTTATATATATGGATTCATCACTGGTGATCGACAGACGCAGATTGGGGAATCTGAGAGGATTGATGCCCTTATTGACCAGGGCGAGCGCATCCTCGTCGAAGCACTCCCTGATATTCCTCTGGAATACGTTTGTGGCTTCCACAGCCATCGGGGAATCGACATATACCGGGAAGTTGTCGTGACCGGATACGAGACCTTCCGCCTTGATCTGGCGGATGAAGTACAGGATCTCCTGTGTCCTGCCGACCGCAAATGACGGTATGACCAGATTGCCTCCGCGGTCCAGTGTCTGCTGGATATACGCAGCCAGTTCCTTGACGTTATCGCCTTTTGCTTTCTCATGGAGACGGTTACCGTAGGTAGACTCCATGACTACATAATCGGCATAACTCGTATACTCGGGGTCCTTGATCAGGGGCTGGTCGAAGTTGCCTATATCACCGGAAAAGACGATCTTACGTTCCTCTCCGTCCTCGCTTGCCCATACCTCGATACTTGAAGAACCCAGCAGATGGCCTACATCAGTGAAGCGGATGTCCACTCCGTCCAGGATCGTGATCCTCTCTCCATAAGGACAGGGAACCAGCATGCGGATCGTGTTGTCGGCATCCTCCATCGTATAAGCGGGGATCACCTCGCTTCCGCCGTTACGCTTATTCTTGCGGTTCTTCCACTCTGCTTCCTGCTGCTGTATATGAGCACAGTCACGGAGCATGATGCTGCACAGATCTGCGGTCGCATAGGTGCAGTAGATCTTGCCCCTGAATCCTCCCGCATAAAGTTTGGGCAGCATGCCCGAATGATCGACGTGAGCATGTGTCAGCAGGACCGCATCTATCATGGCATCTTCGACAGGCAGGTTCGCATTCTCGTATACGTTCACCCCCTGCTCCATACCATAGTCGACCAGGATGTTCATATCCCCGACATTCAAGTAATGACAGCTTCCGGTAACCTCATGATCGGCGCCTATAAACATTAATTCCATGCCATAATCCCCCTATGAGTCTACAACATATAGTCCCTCTGTACATTATAGCCCCACTATATATTGGGCGCAAGAGTTTAGAGGTTGCTCCTATGCGAGTGCCCGGTCCAGGGCTCTGGCGAGCTGGTCCGCACACGATGTGCCCTTATTGCCGCACAGGTTGCCGCGCAGTGTATCTGCGGCATAGCGGGCATCCTGACCTTCGAGGAGTCTGCCGATAGCCTTCAGATTACCGTTGCATCCGCCCGTGAACTTAAGATTGTGGATCTTCTTCTCATCATCCAGTTCATACTCGATCAGAACCGAGCATACTCCACTGGGTTTGTAGGTATATTGCTGCATATTGAACCTCCCGGGAATTAATTATAAAGATTCGGATATTAATAAAGTCCTGTCCGTACTTTTAAATATACTTTCTTACATGATATATATGCAAGGAGTTTGAGGGAATTGAACCCGATCAAAAAACAGAGATCCCGGCAGCCCGGGATCCCCGTTTTATCAATGCTTGCTTCCTAATAAGCTAATACCACCAGCTGTAATTGCCGGTCCCATAACTGTTAGTGTTGTAGGTACCGTATCTGCCGTATATGCCGGTATTGTTTGCAGCCTGCAGGCTCTGCTGTTGTGCGGCGCTTCCAAGTCTCGCCGAATACGAACCGGCCGACCTGGCAAAAGATCCGCCGGACCCCAATACCGACCTGACTTTATCCATGTCAGTATTTTTGAAAGCCTCTTCGTCAATGGATAAGCGACCGTTTCTGCCTACCGTGACCCCGACTCTTGACAGGCTGTTACTCATGATATCCGCCATTCTGGTCATATTGTTCGCGGCATTTGTAACAGTAGTATTCGTTGTCTTATTTACCGAATCAAGAGTGCTGTTATAATCCGATATGAATTCGTTGACCGCCTTGTATGCCGCTTCCGGATCATAATCATTCCTGTCGGCAAAAAGACCGTTCCGGCTGCTGTCTGTCAGCTTTGCGGCAGATTTTGCGAGTTTATCCGTCTGTGTCCGGATCTCGTCAAGCCCGGCATTTGCAGAGTATAACGGATAATCGTATCTTGTGCTTTTTGCGGCTGTTTTGCCTGCAGTATTCTTTGATACGGATGCCGTATTGTCTTTGGCATAATATGCTTTCAGAAGCTTGCCGTAAGACCCTCTTCTGACACTGTTGAGCTGGGCAAGAGAGTTATATATCGAATTGGTGTTTCCGAAGATATTACTGTAGTTGTTGAATCTGATCATCTCTTTCACCTCCTTTCTATTTTCAGTATCGGAGCATGCTGAGATTATTCAACAGATATGTCGTGAAGCGTATGTTTATTGATGTGAACCGATCATCATCACGTTCAGGACGAACATATTTCCCAGTTCATCCTCTTCCTGCCTGATCTCTATCTCGCCGTTATATCTGCGTGCTATATTTCTGATGTTCTTAAGTCCGTACCCATGCCCGTCTTCGTTTTTAGCCGAATAAGGGATCCCGTCATCCGACATATCCGATAGCCTGCCTCCGGTCCGGTTTTTCACATTCAGGATAAACGTCGTCCCTCTGACAACAGACGTGACCGATACAGCAGGGACCCCGGCATGCACAGACGCTTCGTATGCATTCTGAAGTGCATTGGACAATACAACACACATATCAAACGGATCGATAGCTAGCTTCGCCGGAAATATAAAAGAATCTTCAAGCGGGATACCGGCTTCCGCAAACCGGTCCGCAAAGCCCGATAACGCGGCATCGGTGAACGGATTCCCGGTACGTACTCGCGGAGCCAGTTCTTCCAGGTTCTTTTGCCATCTGCCTATATACTCCGATGCTTCACGACGTTCTCCCGATTCTATCAGCCCCTGTATGACCGCCATATGGTTGCCCATATCGTGACGCATGGCGCGCATCTTCTCATAGGTATCCTCTATCTGTTCCATGTGACGATGAATGTCTTCCGTCTGACTCTCCAGGGCTCTCCGCGCGTACTCCTCTTCCTGTCTGTCCCTGATCTGCTGATAAAAAATGATGATCACCAGGATCGAGGCATATGACAGGATACAGAAACCGATCCTGTACGGGTCTCCGGGTATATTCTCTTCGATACTCCCGTTCTCGATCCCGTCCATCCACAGATAGAAATATGACCGGATGATGGGCTTTACCACCAGAAAGGTGCCAGTGGGAGCAAGCAGCATAACAAACTCACGCCATGTGAGTTCCTCGCTTTTGCGCCTGTATTTCTTATGGAGCAGTCTGAATGAGAAAAAAAGTATCACTGTCGCGATCCCGTAAAAGAGCACGTTATATACAACAAACTCGATCACCGCTACGGTAACGCTGTTCCTCATCTTCTCAAACGAAAAAACAATGTCCCGTTCATAAAAACCGAGTTCGGACAGCATCTCCAGCATGATC
This sequence comes from uncultured Lachnospiraceae bacterium, assembly GCA_905234595.1. Lineage (GTDB taxonomy): Bacteria > Bacillota > Clostridia > Lachnospirales > Lachnospiraceae > XBB2008. Next base: position 9,903 of record CAJOID010000058.1, read on the forward strand.
CACCAGATCAGCGAAAAGACTGTACATATAAAAACTTTTTGCAATGGATTCCTGCGATCGTCCAGGAGAAAAAGGATCAGGCACGGCAGAAGAAAACCGACTATGGCCATTATCCTGCCCACCCACACCGGCGCGTCCGTATACCGGCCGATGAGACCGATCAGCCAGTACAGAAAAGCAGCATAATATACAGCACGTTTATTCCGCACAAAAGGTTTGGTCCAATAAACATACAAAACGGCTGTGGCTGCGAAGAATACTTCCAGCGTTATATTCATGAAAGTGTCAAAGAACTCAACGGAAACCTGCTCTGTCATAGTCGCTCCAATCTCGTATAGTAGGACATGTATGCTTTTACGAATTCAGGATATTTGCCTCTGGCCACCGGAATGGTATTGCCCATGACCACAACCGACTTTGAATCATAGGAACTCACATATTTCAGATTGATCAGATATGCCCTGTGGATCCGGAAAAAATCGCTTCCCGACACGTGCTCGAGCTCGGTCATACGGCCATAAAACTCTATGCACTCTCTATCCTGCATATGCAGTACGATCCTGCGGTCAAAGATCTCCGCATAGGCTATGTCAGACAGAATAACCCGTGTATTGACGCCTCCGCTTCTGACCGTAAACGCTCGAGGGGTTACTGCTTTCTCGTTTTCCCCCGCAAGAATATCGGCCACTGCCTGTCGCTCATTTGAAACGTCTATCGCTTTACGGATCGCAGCTGTCAGTCTGGACTTATCAAAGGGCTTAACTATGTACTGAACCGCATCCACATCAAATGCATCAAAGACCGAATCTTCCAACGCCGTCACAAAAACAATGACAGCCCGGGATCCGGTTGTACGCAGGATCCTCGCTGCCTTCATCCCGTCCATTCCGGGCATCTGGATATCCAGAAAAATGATATCGGCATCGGTGCCATATCTGAGAAGATTCTCCGCATTGGGAAACGAAACGATCTCGATATGAGGAGAAACCTCTCTGACGCTTTTTTCAATATAGTTCCTTATGTCCTTTTCATCATCACATATTGCCAGTTTCATAAATCATCCCCTGAACCTACGGCAGCACCCGGCTGCGTGACCGCAGGCACAGGTGCCGCTATAATAAATGTGTACAACACAATACTCTATACTTCTTCGTCTACTACCGCTCCCCTGACATCCGTCTCAATGAGTTTGAGTCTGTTCATGAGCTTGTTGATCCCGCTCTCGGGATCGGACATATCCAGTTCTTTGACTGACATCCTTTCCGCAGCCTCAAGGATCTCTTCGGTGAGTTCCTCCTGCTCTTCTTTTTTCTCTTTGGCCGCTTCGATGCGCTCTTCGAGTTTTTCTTTTTCCTCGGCCGCCTTCTCGGCTTCTTCGCGCTTCTCCCCGATCTGTTCGTCGATATGTTCCATGGCGTCGCCTACGACCATGCCTACGACTGCCTGACCGGCTGCTTCCATGACCGCGTCCGCCTGCTCTCTGGCATCTCCCATCGGGTCGCTCTTAAGACGTTCAACAGACATGTCGCGCACGGTCATATTCTCGATACGGATATCGGTTTTAGCTTCTTTAAGTGTATCCTGATGAACCGCCCTGTCCCGCATAAGCGAAAGAGCACGCTGCTGGTATTCGGTCAGATCCGTCGGGGTTCCCTCCGCATTGACCAGATCTTCTAAAGCTTTCTCCTCCTGCGAATCAGGATCGATCCCATATTCCGTCCGCAGATCACTTAACCTGCGATCGATATCCTTAACTGCCTTTTCCGTTTTGTTTATAGTCTTGCCCAGCTCACCGATACGCGCATTACGTGCTTTCATATCTTCATCGATGCTCAGCTCTCCGGCAAGTGCTTCACGGATAAACTTCATGGCCTGCTGCCTGGCTTTACCGAGTCTTGTTTCCACAGGATCCAAAGCCTCCGCCAAACCCGAAGCATTGATCGATCTCATATTCTTTTTTGCAGACGGTGATAGGAATTGTTCCCCGGAATACGGGAATATTGAATTAATTCTCCCTGCCATAGTCATTCCTCCCTGAATTATCGTACGAAATCCGTTTCGTTACTATTGGGGTTACTATTTGGAGTAATCATATCAGTGTCAAGGACTATATACAATGCATATGTCGTGAACGGAAGAAAAAATGACGTGAACGGTAACTGATGGCGTTGTATTTACATGCTTTACGGCACTCGCCGCAGTGGATGCATTCGTGATCGCCCACATGCTTTGTATCCATGAGGCAGCGGCTGATGCAGGCATTGCAGCCCACGCACTTACCTGGATCAACGTGTATGCCGAAGAACGCTATCGGATTGAAGAAAGAATAAATAGCGCCGAGCGGGCATATAAAACGGCAGAATCAGGATACACAATGCCAGAATGAAGACTTTCCATGAGAAAAGGAATCCCACCCTGGACTTAAGCATCTCACTCATGGCAACCAGCGGGATGCCGGCTTCGAGGGTACCGGCCGGGCAAATGTATTTGCAGAAGCCGGGGACAAGTCTGACTATGGGGATCGCGATCACGAAGACCGCCAGGATCACATATTTCAGGTATGAAAGGATGGCAGTTGCGCGGTTCTTTTTGATCTTGGGAAGCGGTATCTTATATAGCAGCTCCTGGATCAGACCGAAGGGACATAAGAAACCGCATATGACACGTCCGAGCAAAACACCGAAGAGCAGCAAAGTTCCGAGGACATATAACGGAAGGCGGTATGAAGATGACGATATCGCATACTGAAGGCTTCCGAGAGGACAGGACGCTACGGCTCCGGGACACGAGTAGCAGTTTAGACCGGGAACACACACGCCCTTAAGAGCCCCCTTTGAAATGGTCCCCCGGACGAAGCCCGGCAGGTTGCAGTTATACAACACAGCCGTGATCAGCTGGATGTATCTGCGCCGGTATTCTCTGAGATTATCCGCAAGCTTCCCCATCATCCTATCCCGATGCACTCCATACAGATGCGGATCGCACGGGCTTTCACATCATCAAAAGCACCGGTAACAAGACCGATGACCAATAATATGACAGATGTCACAAGAAGTGCCCATTTGATTACTGTTTTGAGGGTTACACTCGTATTATTCATATTTATTTCAGGTAGCTGTCCAGCTGCTTCATTGTCATGTTGAAATCGGCACCGTCCAGTATGCCGCCGATCATACGTCCCTCTTTGTCTACGAAGAATGAGGACGGTACATATTGGATATTATATATTAAGTATGCCAGCTCATCGTTCAGACACAGATTGGTAAAATCTGCTCCTGCCCCGTCAAGGATCTGCTGTGCATAAGCGGCACCGGCTGTGTCGTCTTCATATGCATCGCAGACCACTGCTATCAGATTGACGTTGTCGGGAAGCTCCGGGTACGCCCCGGCATAGTCGGGCATTTCCGAGATGCACGGGCCGCAGTACGTCCCCCAGATATGAACGATCGTAATATCGTAATCCGAGAAGATATCCTCAGTCACACGCTCTCCGTCCAGAGTGCGTGTAGTAAATGTGATCGGTTCCCCGCTTCCTGCGGGAGCAACGGATGCGGCTTGAGTGTCGGATGCAGCCGGTGTGCCGGATGACCCTGCAGCCGGAGTCTGTCCGGATCCGTCATCCCCGTCCTGCACAGTCGTATAGCTGTCCGAGAATCCCGCACCCATCACGGAATCAATGACAGCATCGTAATTCGAATCAAATGTATCCTCATCGTACTCGCCCGATAGGATATCCGAATCAACGGCACCGGACTCCGTCTCCGATCCGTAAGCATCCGCCAGCTCATCATCTTCTTCAATTATCCCGATAACATCCGACGGATCATCTTCAAGTATTTCGTCCAGCATGCCGCATCCTGTGAGCGTGCTTGCAGCCAGCACTGCGGCCACTATTATCGCTGTATATTTCTTCATATCTTTTTCCTTTTTGAACCACTGACTCCGTCCCCGGATGTCATGTTTTGAAATATGAGGTTTATGACAATAACAACAATAAAAT
>CAJOID010000059.1 GCA_905234595.1 uncultured Lachnospiraceae bacterium
GGAGGAACTGTAATTATGGAACAGGCAAAAGGAAAGGTTTTTAAATACGGCGATAACGTCGATACGGATGTAATAATACCGGCCAGATATCTCAATTCTTCGGATCCGGCTGATCTTGCCACACATTGCATGGAGGATATAGACAAGACCTTCGTGGACCGGGTACACAAGGGTGACATCATCGTGGCTACCAAGAATTTCGGCTGCGGATCATCCAGAGAGCATGCGCCCATATCCATCAAGGCTGCAGGTGTGAGCTGCGTCATAGCTGAGACATTCGCCAGGATATTCTATCGCAACTCCATTAATATCGGTCTGCCGATCATAGAGTGTGCAGAGGCTGCAGCGGCGATAAACGACGGTGACGAGGTAAGCGTTGACTTCGACAGCGGTATGATAACGGATATCACTACGGGACAGACATTCAAAGGACAGGCTTTCCCTCCTTTCATGCAGAATATCATCAATGCGGGCGGCCTGGTCAATTACGTTAATGATAAGGCTTAAATTATTTCGGGATTAGGGCAGATAATGAGTTCAGTTATTATTTTTCTGATAATTGCATTGCTGATCAAGAGAGGTATGATCGACCGCAGAGGATTCAATGATGTGGCGAAGGTTTTCAGTACCATAGCCGTTGTGGTCTTTCTTGTATCTCTTTTTGCGACTCCGTTGCTTTTCGTACTGGCCGGTGTCGGTATCATCGCAGGTATCATAGCGCTGGTCAACAAGTACTCCAAGTCCGAGAAGACCGATATCCTGAGAGCACATGCGGATGAATTCCAGCAGCTCTACAATCAGGTGTATCAGGATGAACTGCAGCGACTTCGCAGACAGCGTGATGCCGGATACGAACGTGGTAATGCCACAGAGAAGCGGGCACGTGAGCTTGCGGAAGAGCGAACCGCCCGTGAGAATGCCGCCAGATTCGTCGAGAATCAGATACGTAAGAAATACGGGGATGGAGCGGTTCCCAATTCTTCCGGACAGTTTACTCCCGGCGGATATACACAGACACCCGGTGCACAGCCCGGTGTTTCGCAGAGCCCCGTATATGCGGTGCCGCCGGGGATGGCAGCACAGAACACGGGTAGAGGTCGGCGACAGCAACCACAGCCGAAACCGATCAAGAGTTCGATCCTGCCCAAGGCTACCGGCCGCAGAACCAAGATCGTCAACAAGTTCAACGAAATGTACAACCTCTATCTGACCGAGGAACAGGTCAGAAATATAGTGGCTGCGTCATATATGTCAAATGCATGGAAACGTGAGGTTGAGGCAATGTATGCCAAGTATGATTCGGTATACCAGTGGCTTGTCGGAGATACGGCATATCTGCGTGCATATCTGCGTGCTTTTGCCGTTCAGGACGTGACCAGTGATTTCCAGCAACAACAGAAGATAGTGACAGAGAGCTTTGAGGAGATATTCCAGTATTCGGATTCCATCTCGGGGCTGTCTCTGGATCGTCGTATAGAGATGATAAATTCCAAGTTCCTGACAAACTTCGATGATATCACTTATATGATCGCATACAGATATCTGGAGACCATGGGCTTCCATCATGAACTTGAGAAGACTCAGCTCAACCGGATAGACGGCACATTTGATGATCTCGTGGCGAAGTATGACAGCATGTCTACCGAGGAGGTAGATGCCGGACTTGCGGAAGTCGCAGGGCAGGCCGCACCGGTTGAATCCATTCCGCGTGTATCGGATGATGATGCGGAAGTGATTCCCCCCGGAGGGGTTGCTACAGGCGGTGGAGCTAACTGATGGTTGCGACCTGTGCCGGCTGTTTGATGTCGCACAGGTCGTTTTTTATTCTGTTTGATGTAAAGGAGGGTATATGACAGGGAGCTTTTATACAAGGGAATATAAGAATGCTTTTGGGCGAATCGGTGTGAGTGATGCCGAAGCCGCAACCAGGCTGGATGAGATATTTGATACCATGTTCTACGGTGATGAGGCCGAGCGAGTATATCATCCCGTACATCCCGACATGGGTTATATGGAGGATACGGGTAATCATGATGCCAGAACCGAAGGTATGAGTTATGGCATGATGTTCTGTGTCCAGATGGATAAAAAGGATGAATTTGACCGCATATGGAAGTGGTCGAGGACGTATATGTACATGCCGGAGGGGCGTAATGCGGGTTATTTTGCATGGAGTGTAGATCCTTCGGGTGTTCCGAATGCGAACGGCCCTGCGCCTGACGGGGAAGAGTACTTTGCCATGGCACTCATATTTGCTTCTCACAGATGGGGCGACGGCGAAGGCATATTCAACTACTCGCATGAAGCCAAAGAACTGCTTCATACGATGATCAGCAAGGAGAGATCCGGCGACGGCGGGCGTAATATGTTTGATCCTGAAAACCACCTGATCCGTTTCGTACCGGATCTGGATTTCTCGGATCCGTCATATCATCTGCCTCATTTCTACGAATTGTTCTCAGCGAACTGTTATGATGAAGATGCCGCATTTTATAAGCAGGCAGCCAAAGCCAGCCGTGAGTACCTGCATAAGGCATGTGATCCGCACACGGGTATGAGTGCGGAATATGCACACTATGACGGCACGCCTTACATGCCTGATAAGCCTTTTGGCAGGCATGACTGGTATTACAGCGATGCTTACAGGACGATACCGAACATGGTGCTTGACACACTCTGGTTCGGTGCCGATGAATGGCAGCTTCAGGCTATCGGTAATCTGCAGAAGTTCCTTGACGGAAAAGTGAGTGCCGAAAGAGGCGGTGTGTATCTTATCGACGGTACTCCCGTCGAAGATACCGAAGCGCTTCATCCTGTCGGTATGCTTGCATCAGTAGCAGAGGGCAGTGCGGTCTTGGGCGGCGAGCTGGCCGATAAGTATCTTCAGACCATATGGAATACGCCGCTTCGCCCGGGAGACCGCAGATACTACGATAATTGCCTATATTTCTTCGCATTTCTGGCCCTGACCGGGCATTACAGGATATGGTGATCCGGGACCGGGGGGTATAATAGGCTAAGTGTATGAGTTGCAGACAAAGGTGATGGTATGCGATTGACATCAATGGATTATCCCGATCCGGATGTGATAAGGGTCGGGAATACATATTATATGGTCAGTACTACGATGTACTTCATGCCCGGGTGTGAGATACTTAAGTCTTATGATCTCGTGAACTGGGAGCATGCTTCGTACGTATATGAACGGCTTGACTCAACACCCGCCCAGTGTCTGGAAGAGGATACGAATATTTACGGACAGGGCATGTGGGCTGCATCGCTGCGTTATCATGATGGCCTGTTCTATATATGCTTCGTGGCAAATGATACTCATAAGACATATCTGTACACCTCACCGGATGTCAGAGGGCCATGGACGAAGAACTGTGTCAATGGGTTCTACCATGACAACTCGATTCTTTTTGACGATGACGGGAGAGTATATATCGTATATGGTAACCGCAAGATACGTCTGACAGAGCTTGCACCTGATTTAAGCGGTCCCAAGCCCGGTGGTATTGATAAGGTCATCATCAGGGACAGCGATGATGCGCCTCTGGGGTATGAAGGGGCGCATTTCTATAAGATAGGAGGCAAATACTATATATTTGTGATCAATATCCCCCGTGATACCGGCAGACGCACCGAGAGCTGCTTTATCTCGGACGCTGTTGACGGAGAGTATACCGGTTTTAAGGTGATGGATGATGATCACGGATTCCACGGCAGCGGCGTGGCTCAGGGTGGTATAGTAGATACTCCGGATGGGAAATGGTATGCGATCCTTTTTCAGGACAGTGGTGCAGTCGGACGTATCCCGCATCTGATGCCTGTAACATGGAACGGGGATAAAACGGTATTCGGAGATAACGGCATTATTCCCAAATGGTTTGAAACGCCTGACCTTAATCCCGGATATGTTTATTCACCGCTTGTCGGAAGTGATGATTTCAAAGAGACCTCCGGAGACTTTAAGAGTTTCTGGCAGTTCAATCATGAACCAAAGCCTGAACTGATCGATCGTGATCATGAGAAAGGTACGGTCAGGATCACCACCGGTAAACTGAGTGCCAATGTCATGCAGGCGGTCAATACACTGACGCAGCGTACCGTATATCCCGAGTGCATGGCCAGAGTTACCCTGGACGGATCCGGACTTAAGGACGGAGATTATGCCGGATTGTGCATGCTTGAAAGTGAATATGCCTTTATCGGTCTGAACCGTCACAACGGACAACTTCGGCTTGTGATGTGCAGGCGTGATTTGGGTGATGTTGATTTCTGGGGTGAGAGACATGACACCGAACCGCCGGAGATATCGGCCGAAATGCCTGTTTCCGGAGATACTGTGATTCTGGGTGTACATGCGGATTTTACTGATTTGAAGGATGAGGCCGCGTTTTATTATTCAGATGTGGAATGCAATACGCCGTATACCGGGGGTGACTGTACAGCCGGTATGATCTCTTTCGGTCCGGTTGCAAAACTTAAGTTCAGGCTTGACCATTTTACGGGAGTACGTTTTGCGTTATTTGTATACAGTACCGAACAGACAGGAGGGCATGCTTTGTTCTCTGATTTTATGAGGGATTGAGTATTGTAAGGGGAAAGGGATATGAAGAGCTTTGAAGGTTACATGCATGGCGTTAATCTCGGCGGATGGTTGTCACAATGCGATCATACCAAAGAGAGATATGAGACTTTTATCACAAAGAAGGATATCGGAACGATAAAAGACTGGGGGCTTGACCATATCAGGGTACCGGTTGACTATGAACTGGTAGAAGATAAGGCCGGCAATTACAGGGAAGAAGGCTTTGGTTACATACAGAGAGCGATAGACTGGGCCGGAGAGTCCGGACTCAATATGGTACTCGACCTGCATAAGACCTACGGATACAGTTTCGATGACGGGTATGAGGAGAAAGGGTTCTTTGATAACGAGGATTATCAGGAACGTTTCTACAGGCTCTGGGAACAGTTCGCGAAGAGGTTCGGTGAATATGAAGACCGTGTATGCTTCGAACTCCTCAATGAAGTGACCGCGAAAGAGTATTCGGACCGCTGGAACCGTATCCTGACCACATGCATAGAGCGCATACGTGTCATAGCACCAACGATAAAGATATTGACAGGCGGATATTATAATAACAGCATTATGGCTCTCAAGGATCTTGCTCTGCCGCATGATGAGAATATAGTCTACAACTTCCATTGTTATGAACCTCTGATCTTTACACATCAGGGCGCGCACTGGATCCCTACGATGGATACGAAGTTCAGGATGCCGTTCGAGGTTGCATACGGTGAGTATGCGGAACATATCAGGGCAAATCTGAATCATGAATCTGCTGAGATAAACAGTTTCCCGGCCGACGCCGTGATAGGTCCGGAATACTTCGAACTCTATATGCAGGAGGCTGTACGCGTCGCTGAGGAGCGTAATGTGATGCTCTATTGCGGCGAGTATGGTGTTATAGAGCTCGCAGACCCTGCCGATGCGCTCAAATGGTATGACCTGATCACTGCATGCTTCAATAAATACGGGATAGGCCGAGCGGCATGGACTTATAAGGAGATGGATTTCGGCTTGGATGTGCCCGAAATGGCACCGGTACGAAAGAAACTGTAGAGCGATATATAATAATTGACAAACAAAGGAACTGACTTAAATATGGAGATCAATATAAGAAATAAAAAGAAGACAGCTGCATTTATGTGTCTGATATTATGTGTAAGCTGCCTGAACTTAACCGCTTGCGGCTCACGGCCGTCAGGCGGAGAGAGTGAGCCTGTTCAGAGCGAGACTGTGCATAACGAGACTGAGCAGAGTGATGCGGTTCAGAGTGAGACTGCGCAGAGTGATGCGGCACAGGGTGATACGGCAGATACCGCAACCGGGACGGCCGGAGATGCGCAGGCAGATGGCACGCAGACCGATGATACTCAGACGGATGAGGTGAGCACAGCTAAGCTTTCGGACGGAATAACGATCCCCGAGATCAAGGCACCCGCGCTCAAGGTACCCGACAGCGATTATATTGATTTTTTACAGGCGATGGGAGTCGGTTACAACCTGGGCAATACCTTTGATGCCTACAGTGATCCCACACCCGGCGATGAGATGTCTACCGAAACCTGCTGGGGAAACCCGGTAACAACCGAGCAGATGATAAAGGATATACATGCTTACGGATTCGATACCATCAGGATCCCCGTATCATGGCACAATCATGTGGATGCGGATGTAAACATATCCAAGCAGTGGCTGGACCGCGTAAATGAAGTGGTGGACTGGGCCATAAACGACGGCATGTATGTGATCATCAATATCCATCATGATAATCATCCCGAAGCGAACGGCTTATATCCCGATAAAGCTCATATGGACCGGTCCGGGAAATACGTTTCCCGAATCTGGGAGCAGGTATCGGAGCGCTTCGCCGATTATGATGAACATCTGATATTCGAAGCAATGAATGAACCCAGGCTTGTAGGTACCGACCACGAATGGTATATAGAGGACGGCAATGCCGAGTGCCGTGAAGCTATAGAATGCATCAATGAGTTAAATCAGCTCTTCGTGGATACGGTACGTGCATCCGGTGGCAATAATGCCACCAGATACCTCATGTGTCCCGGATATTGTGCGTCCGTTGAAGGCGGTACGAACCCTTTCTATGAATTACCGACTGATATCGATGGTAATGAATCGAAGATCATGCTGTCTGTTCACGCATATACACCGTACAATTTTGCGCTCGAATATCCCGGAGTCAGGGATTTTACCGTGGATAACAAGGAGCGTACCGCGGATATCAATAATTTCATGAACAGGCTCTATATGGACTATGTCACACAGGGCATCCCTGTCGTGATCGGAGAGTTCGGTTCTCGTGATAAGGGTGGAAACCTGCAGGATCGCGTGAACTTCTCCGCATACTTCGTGGCGATGTCCAGAGCGCGGAATATCCCTTGCATAGTCTGGGATAACGGGGCATTCAGCGGTGACGGAGAGATATTCGGCCTTTATGACCGCAGAAACTCCGCTGACTCCGTTACGGATATTATCGCTGCACTCATGCAGTATAAGTAAAGCTGTTTTGACTGCCCCCAAAACTTTATCCAGAGGAAAACAGTAATGCTAAAGAAAACGTTGACAATTATGCTGACCATAAGCCTGATCTGTGCATGCACGGTTCCGGTACTTCAAGTGTGGGCTGCCACATCATACGTCGACACCTCGGAATATACCGAGCTTGATGATCTGTATAAGGATTATTTCCGTATAGGAGTTGCAGTGCAGGCCATAGACCACTGGAACGACCCCACGGCCGAAATCGGCAATGAAGCGAAAGAAGACCTGATCAACAGATGCTTTAACAGCATGACCTTCGGCAATGAGCTCAAGCCGGCGTATAACTTTGATTCATCATCACCCACACTTTTTACGGTGGATCCGGCAGCAGAGGAGCTTCTCGAATGGGCCAAGGCGCATGATATGCCCGTCAGGGGACATACTCTTGTATGGCATTCACAGGTCAATCCTGCGATATTTGCAAAGGATTATAAGGCTCTTGTCAATGGAAACAAAACCACTGACTGGGATGCTAAGCTTGATGAAGATTGTCTGGTATCCCGGGATGAACTGCTTGGGCGTCTTAAGACCTATATCTACGGTGCGATCGAGTATACTTATGCGAACGGATACGGTGACGTCATATATGCATGGGATGTAGTCAATGAGGCTACGGACGAGGGCTCCGAGGGAGGTCTCAGGAACAGCTACTGGAAAAAGATAATAGGGCCTGAGTATCTGTATTATTGCTTCCTCTATGCCAGAGAGGCGTGCGTGAAGTATTCACGGCAGTACGCGGATATGTACGGTATTGATTCCGCGGATCCCGATGCCGATTATTCACCGATCATGCCCGAACTCTTTTATAACGATTACAATGAGTGGTTTTCCGCCAGAAGCAATACCATAGTGAGATTCATATCCGAGGATCGGTTCAATCCCGGACAGTCCATGGTAAAGAGTGATGTGATAGCTGCGGACGGAGACGGTACGATACTGGGTGACGGTCTTATCGATGGTATAGGCATGCAGGGCCATCTGGATTCCGCTCAGAATATAGGAGAGTATACACGTGCTCTTGAGAAATACGACGAGTGTATAGGGAATGTGCATATCACGGAGCTGGATGTAGGCATCAACGGCAGCGGTGAGGCCGCATATTATAAGCAGGCCCGGTTTTACTATGATTTCTTCTCGGCCTTGATGGATGAAGTGGATAAAGGAGTCGGGCTTAACTGTGTCACTTTCTGGGGGCTTACGGATGATGCTTCCTGGAGAAGAGGGGCCAACCCGCTTCTTTTCAAGGGGGATCTGTCTGCGAAGAGTGCATTTGATGCGCTGGTCATGGCCGGAAACAGGGATGATTTCGGGATTGAAACGGCCGGCCCCGGCTTGAGTTCGGCTGATCTGTATATTGATTTTGAACCTGTTGAGACTTCGACGGGATCCAATATCGTTAATCTTGAACAGCTTGGCTTCACATCGAGAGGTACGGGACACCAGTCCAAACTTATGCTCCTGACCACAGAGAACCATACTGAGGGTGTGGGTAAGGGATATGCACTCAAGGTCAGCAGAAGTGAAGCTGATGCGACCGTGAAACTGGATCTGTCGGGATTTGCAGGTGAGATCATATCCGGCACACTATGGATCAAGACCTGTGATCCAAAAATAACAGTCGGACTTGAGGGCGGAGGAACTCCGTATGCCGTATGTGAGACTGAGTCAACGGGAGACTGGGCCGAAGCCTCATTTACCGTACATATCCCGGATGACTGGGACGCATCGTTGTACGTTGAGACGGACGGCAGTGCTGATATATATCTGGATGATATATCCGTCGATAAACTTAAAGCAGACAGCGATGAAGCAAAAAATGCCATTGAGCCCGGAACTGAACCGGAACCGGAGACTGATCAGGCCGGAAACGCCGGTGAGACTGATACGGCTGCCGGGACAGATGATTCCGGACAGAGCCAGAATCTGTGGGGGAAAATAGTGAACTGGCTGTCAGACCATGGATTATGGTTCTGAGGCAGGCATAAACATCAGAACGGGGATTCGTTCCTGGTATAGATGGCTTTGTACTCTCCGGGAGTGCAGCCTTTGATCTTTTTGAAAGATCTGTTGAATGTGGAAATACTTGAGAATCCCGACTGAAGAGCTACTTCGGTTATGGACATCTTGGGCTGTGTGAGTAGTAACTCCGCAGCCTTTATCCTTCTCATGGTCAGATAATCATAGAAATTGTATCCCGAGTAATCCTTGAACAGCCTTGAGAAATAGTATCTGGAGAATCCGCCGTATTCGGCTACGGAATCCAGGGTCAGATTCTCTGCATAATGTACATCTATGTAATCGAGCACCTGCTGGAATCTGTGGAAATGTTTCTTTTTGGTCATGTATGAGCCGGGTACACTGTCTCTGTTCATGGCAAGAGAGTATCTGGCTACCGAAACCAGCAGACTCATCAGATTAGAGTAGATGCTGAATTCGTAGAAGTCATTATCATTGAAAAATTCGCTGATCATCAACGTAATGCGGGTATATACGTCGTTATAGATCTCCGGTGTGGAGTTCGGAGTGATCAGCATGGTATTGTTCAGAAGAGACAGGATGCTGTTGTATCCCCGTATCTTTGACATGGAACCGATGCCGAAGAGCAATATGTACCTGCGGCCGGTTTCCGGAGCTGTGATGGCGTGAGATTTGCCGGCGGGAATGATTATGATCTCACCGGGATTTAAGTCGAATACTTCTTGTTCGACCTCGACGGTATAATTATTCTCTACCGGCAGAATGATCTCAAAGGCGTTATGCCAGTGTACCGGATAGCATTCATTCTGTTCGTTCTGCCATATACGTATAAAACTGTCATCGGGGAAGATCTCGGTTTCTTCCTTCATATGAAGAACGCGCCCGTGCCAGTCGGTGTTTGTGTGCGATATGTCCCTTACTCTGACTATCTGCAGTGGAGCATGAGTTGTACTTGTTGCGGTATTTGCCATCATTACCTCTTCAACTATTGCGTTTTATTAATCCAATATTTGAGCATCATTTTAGTACATTATCGCACTACTTGACAAATGCTATTCTTGAATTGCTTCATTTTTGTCATATATGAACAAAAAATGACAAAGATTTATGGCGACTTTATCGCAAGAAATTGATATTGATTCGCAATAATTGATAAGATGATATTGCAATAACATCATAAAATGAATCTGATGTAATCTGGCAGAGCCTATATATGTACGTTTAATTGGAGACGGAATATGAACGATTTTCTTAAGAAAGTTCTCATAACGATCGCGGTTGTAGCAGCATTTACGCTTATCTGTGTATTGCTCGCCATGCGTGATGTTGAAGATTTTCATGATAAATATGAGGGCGTTGATCTGACATCGGATGTTGAGGGCCTCGAGAGAGCCGGCACATATACCGGATACATGAATGAGCACAGTTCCGTTTCGTCACCCAAGGATGCCGTGATCGATGTGGACATCTTTGACTATAAGGTAGAAGAGGGTACGGCATCCGAATCCGCTGAGTATGATGAGAAGTCTCTTTTTACCGATACGGGTTCCGTTGTCACTTTTGATGTAGAGGTGCCTGCAGACGGCATGTACAGCCTCTATATGGAATATCTGGCACTCGAATCCAGAGGTGTTCCCGCAGAGCGTACCGTTCTTATCAATGGCGAGATCCCTTTTGAAGATGCCAGAAACATTTCTTTCTCCAGAATATGGACAGACGGAGGCCCGGTCAGAGTTGACAACCAGGGCAACGAGCTCCGTCCCATCCAGTCCGAGATATTTGACTGGCAAAGTGCATATTTCCGCGATGACATGGGATATATCACCGAGCCTTATCTGTTCTTTTTTACAAAAGGACATAATGAACTGACTCTTGAAGCCGACAATGAGCCCCTTCTTATTAAGAAACTTGCTCTGGTCGGAAGTACCGATAAAGTCACATATGCCGATTATCTGGCAGCCAATCCGGCAGATACATCAAGTGATGCGGTTAAGAATTTTGAATCAATAGTTCAGGGTGAGACTTCTACCGCAAGATCGGAATCTTCCCTGTATGCCAAGTATGACAGATCATCACCGACTACTGTACCCAACAGTGTAACAAATACAGTTCTCAACTATGTCGGCGGCGAGACCTGGCGTAAGAACGGGCAGTGGATAGAGTGGGATTTCGAAGTTCCCGAGGACGGCTACTATAATATATGTATCAAAGGCCGTCAGAACTATTCACGAGGCAGCGTTTCGTCCCGTAAAGTATTTATAGACGGAGAGGTTCCTTTTGAAGACCTCGATGAGATTTCTTTTGATTATCGCAATGACTGGGAGTACAAAGACCTGGCAGATGCCGACGGAACTCCCTACAATTTCTATCTGACTAAAGGCAAGCACACCATCAGACTGGAAGCTACCCTTGGAGAAATGGGTCCCATTCTTGAGGAACTCGAAGATTCCACGTACAGATTAAATCAGATATACAGGAAGATACTGGTCTATACGGGTGCCAATCCCGATCAGTATCGTGACTACCGTATAGATACCACTTATCCCGAGATCATGGAGGCTATGGACCTGGAGTCCAGGCGTCTGTACAAGATCGTGGATGAGATGGTTGAACTCTCTGGCCAGAAGGCCGACAACATAGCAAGTGCGCAGACCGTAGCGCAGCAGCTCGAGAGATTCGGCAAGAAGCCGCAGAAGATCACTACGGAGTTCGTTACCTTCAAGGATAACATCACAGCTCTCGGTACTGCAGCTCTCAGAATGAGTGATACTCAGCTGGATATCGACTACCTGGTAATATCGGGCACCGATGTAAAGCCGGAGAAGAAGCAGGCTAATGTATTCAGCAAGCTGTGGCATGAGACCAAGTCCTTCTTTGCATCATTCTTCGTGGATTACAATTCGGTCGGCGATGTATATGAAGAAGGATCGGGAGAGCAGATAGTCAAAGTCTGGGTTCTGACCGGTCGTGATCAGGGTACCATACTTAAAGCAATGGTCGATGACTCATTTACACCGGATTCGGGTGTGAAGGTAAATGTCGAGATAGTAGATCCCACTGCAGT
>CAJOID010000060.1 GCA_905234595.1 uncultured Lachnospiraceae bacterium
ACTACACACCCGCCGAGGGCCAGAGCCAGGGCGTGCTCTCCCACGAGGACACATACGAGGCTGAGAACGTCAACGGCATCACCGGCATCCCCGGGACGGATACCAATAACGACGATGAGACCACATATGTTTTCCAGGATAACGAGTATATATTCGGGACTGTACTTCTGTAACCCGTCATGTTCAAATATGCTGATGACCTCGAAGGGACACATCGGACCGCGGTATACGCGTGGTGATGTGGTCGCATCATATACATCCGCTATGGCCACGAGCTTCGCATAGGGATCGATCTGCGCATCCTTTAAGTGCAGCGGATAACCGGACCCGTCGCTTCTCTCGTGATGCATCAGTGCGGCATTGCAGATATGGGGATCTATGTTGTTATCCTTGAGGATCTGGTAGCCGGCCCTGCAGTGTTCCTTGATCTTGGAATATTCGGGATCGGTGAGTTTTCCGGGCTTGCGGAGTATGCTCTCCGGTATGGTCAGCTTGCCTATATCATGGAGCAGACCGCACAGAGTGGCTTTGTTCACCTCATCCTCGCTTAAGTGCAGCCATTTGGAAAAGAGGTTGCATATCAGGCTCACGTTCATGCTGTGAGCGAATGTTTCGTCATCATAGGAATGCATATTGGACAGGAGCGTCAATATGCCTATCGAATCGGGAGCGGAGTTAACGATGTTGTTACTGCGCTCGAGGAGTGAATCCAGATCGAGGGGTTCGTTCTGGTTGACCACGTCATTTAACTGGTTCTTGAAGGATGTTACCTCCTCCTCGAATTTAGCCTTGAAAGCCTGGAAACGGGGATCTTTTTGGACTTTTTCATGATAAGTACGGGGAGCCGGTTTCTCCTCACCTACTATCTCGTCTTCTATCTGGATGAAAGGGACGGAGTAAAAGCTCAATTTGGATATGGTCTTATTGTTCAGGACCACACCTTTAGGTATGACGAGCTGATTATTGAGAGCAAAAACGTCGGATGCCACGGTCATACCGGGCTTGACGTCTCTGGAATGAATCCTTCTCATGCTTACTGTAACCCCAACTGAATTTACCTTAAAAAGGTAATTAAGATTATAGTTATTATCTGATGTTATGTCAAATTAAGCGCCGTAAACGTAAGCCCAAACGGCTCTCAATATTTTTCTTGACACGAGTATGGTATCAGTGTAGTCTATTCGATAGATATGACAATTCAATATTGTTTTAATACTCTTATTCAGAGTGGTGGAGGTACATAGGACCTGTGAAACCACGGCAACCCCGGCGGGAAACCAAAGGAAGGTGCCAACCTGAGCAATTTATTTGAACAATAAGAGGATTTGATTATCAGTTCGGGTCCGCTTGTTGCAAGCGGATTTTTTACGTTGTAAGAGACCGTCGGGTCTCGCCACATGAAAGGAGTTTTGAATGGAAAAAAGGTTATTTACCTCAGAGTCGGTTACCGAAGGCCATCCCGACAAAGTCTGCGATGCGATCTCCGATGCGATCCTCGATGCCTGCATGGAGCAGGATCCGATGAGCCGCGTTGCCTGCGAGACTGCATGCTGTACAGGATTCGTACTGGTCACGGGTGAGATCACTACCAACGCATATGTAGATATGCAGAAGGTAGTCAGAGATACCGTATCCGAGATAGGTTACACCAAGTCCGAGTATGGTTTCGATGCAAATACATGTGCCGTGCTCGTAGCTATCGATGAGCAGTCGGCCGATATCGCAATGGGCGTTGATAAGGCGCTTGAGGCAAAAGAGGGTGCGCTCAAGGACGACCTCGATACAGGTGCCGGCGATCAGGGTATGATGTTCGGTTATGCTACCAACGAGACAGATGAGTATATGCCTTATCCGATCTCTCTGGCACACAAGCTGACACTTCAGCTGACCAAGGTACGTAAGGACGGTACACTGAAGTACCTGCGTCCCGACGGCAAGAGCCAGGTGAGCGTAGAGTATGATGAGTCCGGCAAGCCCGTAAGACTCGAGGCAGTCGTTCTCTCTACCCAGCATGATGATGATGTGACTCAGGAGCAGATCCATGAGGATATCAGAAAGTACGTATTCGATCCCGTTCTGCCCGCAGAGATGATAGATGACAGGACCAAGTTCTATATCAATCCTACCGGACGTTTCGTTATCGGCGGACCTCACGGTGATGCCGGACTTACCGGACGTAAGATCATCGTAGACACCTACGGCGGATATGCACGTCACGGCGGCGGAGCTTTCTCGGGTAAGGACTGCACCAAGGTTGACCGTTCCGCAGCTTATGCAGCCAGATATGTAGCCAAGAACATCGTGGCAGCAGGATTGGCAGACAAGGCTGAGATCCAGCTCTCCTATGCTATCGGTGTAGCTGAGCCCACTTCCATCAATATCGATACCCAGGGTACCGGCAGGCTCTCCGATGAGAAACTCATCGAGATCATCCGCGAGAACTTCGACCTCCGTCCCGCAGGTATCATCAAGATGCTCGACCTGCGCCGTCCGATCTACAAGCAGACCGCAGCATACGGCCACTTCGGACGTAACGACCTCGATCTTCCCTGGGAGAAGCTCGACAAGGTTGATGCACTCAAGAAGTATCTGTAATAAGCATCTGTAATAAGCATCTCAAGACCTCCGCATTTATGTTACAATTGAATGCGGAGGTTTTTTATGTCTTTCGTTCACTTACACGCTCATACCGCTTATTCATTACTGGACGCGTCCAACAAGATCGACGAGTATGTCAGACGTGTCAAAGAGCTCGGCATGACTGCGGCTGCGATCACCGATCACGGCAACATGTTCGGCGTGATAGATTTCTACCGTGCGTGCATGAAGGAGGGCATTAACCCCGTAATAGGGTGCGAAGTCTATGTGGCACCCGATTCCAGATTTTCCAGAGAGACCACATACAGCGACGATAGGTATTACCACCTCGTACTGCTGGCCGAGAACAACACCGGATACCGCAACCTGATGAAGATAGTCAGCCGCGGCTATACGGAGGGGTTCTATTACAGGCCGAGGATAGACCTGGAGCTCCTCAGAGAGAATCATGAGGGGCTGATAGGCTTATCCGCATGTCTGGCGGGAGAGATACCGCGTGCGATCATGCGCGGGATGCAGGACGAAGCGGATGCGGCAGCGCTCAGGCTTGATGAGATCCTCGGACACGGCAATTTCTATCTCGAGATGCAGGATCACGGCATGAGCGATCAGACCACCGTGAACATGGCGCTGATGAGCATGAGCAAGCGACTGGGCATCGATCTCGTGGTGACCAACGATGTCCACTATACATATGCCGATGACGCGGAACCGCATGACATACTTCTCTGCCTGCAGACCGGCAAGAAGCTGTCCGACGAGGACCGCATTAGATATGTGGGCGGACAGTATTATGTGAAAAGCGAAGAGGAGATGCATAAGCTTTTTCCGTATGCATCCGAAGCCGTGGAGAATACACAGCGCATAGCCGACAGATGCCACGTGGAGATAGAGTTCGGCAACTATAAGCTGCCGCATTATGAAGTTCCCGAGGGCTATGATTCCAAGTCCTATCTGGTCAAACTGTGCAACGACGGCCTGGCTTCCAGATACCCCGATGCGAGTGAGGAGATCAGGAAGCGTCTCGAATATGAGCTCGGCGTCATCGAGAAGATGGGATTCGTCGATTACTTTCTCATAGTATGGGATTACATCAACTACTGCAGGACGCATGACATACCCGTGGGACCCGGCAGGGGATCCGCGGCGGGCAGCATAGTGTCATACTGTCTGCGCATCACCGATATAGATCCGATCAGATACGATCTGCTGTTTGAGAGATTCTTAAATCCCGGACGTATATCCATGCCCGATATAGACGTGGACTTCGCCGATGACAGGCGTGAGGCCGTTATCGAATATGTTTCGGAGAAATACGGCCGCAATCACGTGGTACAGATAGGTACTTTCGGTACCATGGCAGCCAGAGGCGTGATCAGGGACGTGGCGAGGGTCATGGACCTGCCGTACAACTATGCATCCGATCTGGCGAAGATGGTCCCGATGGAGCTCGGGATCACATTAAGCGAAGCGATACGCATCAATCCGGATCTGAACAAGCTGTATAACAGCGACGACCAGGTACATCACCTGCTGGACATGTGCATGCGCCTGGAGGGTCTGCCGAGGAATACTTCCACACATGCGGCCGGTGTCGTCATATGTCCCGATGATGCAGAGAAATTCGTTCCGCTCGCATGCCGCGGAGACGGCCCCGTGAACACTCAGTTCACCAAGGATACCGTGGAGGAACTGGGGCTGCTCAAAATGGACTTCCTGGGTCTCAGGACCCTGACCGTGATCAGGGATGCGTGCCGTATGGTAGAGGAGAATTACGGCACCCATATAGACATAGACCATATAGATTATGATGACCGCAAAGTACTCGATCTGATCGGCAGCGGTAATGACGAGGGCGTATTCCAGCTTGAGTCCGCCGGTATGAAGAGCTTCATGAAGGAGCTCAAGCCCAGGAGCCTCGAGGACGTCATCGCCGGCATCTCTCTGTACCGTCCGGGCCCGATGGATTTCATTCCGCAGTACATCCGCGGCAAAGAGCATCCCGAAGAAATATCCTATGTCACTCCCGAACTGGAGCCGATACTGTCGGCTACATACGGCTGTATCGTATATCAGGAGCAGGTCATGCAGATAGTGCGTAATCTCGCCGGATATTCGATGAGCGACAGCGATAACATCCGTAAGGCGATGTCCAAGAAGAAGCAGCACGTGATCGATGAGAACAGGGAAGTTTTCGTATACGGCAGCGCCGAGAGGAACATTCCGGGCTGTGTGGCCGGCGGGATCAGTGAGAAAGCCGCCAACGAGATCTATGATTCGATGGTCGACTTCGCGAAATATGCTTTCAACAAATCGCATGCCGCCTGCTATGCGATGGTATCGATGCAGACCGCATATCTCAAGTGCTACTATCCGACGGAGTTCATGGCAGCACTTATGACTTCCGTCGTGGGCAGACCGGATAAGGTGGCCCAGTACATCATGACATGCCGCGATATGGGAATAGATATCCTGCCTCCGGATGTGAATGAGGGCGGTATAGGCTTCACCGCGAGAGACGGACATATACGCTATACGCTGACCGCGATCAAGTCGGTCGGACGCCCGATCATCCAGAAGATCATAGACGAGAGAGCACTTCGCGGACCGTATAAGAACTTCAAGGACTTCCTCGTGCGCGTCGGCGAAGGCGGTGACTTAAACAAGCGCGTCGTGGAGAACCTGATCAAGGCCGGAGCGCTGGATTCCTTTGAGGCTAACCGCCGTCAGATGCTGATGATATACGAGTCCGTGATGGACGACGTGCAGAAGGACCGTAAGAAAAATGCCGCCGGCCAGATGAGCCTTTTCGATATCACGGGCGGGCACGATACCACTCTGCTCGGGATCAAGCTTCCGCCGGTCCAGGAACTTCCCAAGGAGGAGCTCCTTCAATATGAAAAAGAAGTCCTGGGAATATACTTAAGCGGCCACCCGATAGAGGAATACCAGAAACTGTGGGAGACACATATCACCAACACTACGGCTGACTTTAAGGTGGCGGTACCTGCAGGAGACGGGGAAACCGATCCTGCGGACATGCCTCTCGATATCAACTTCAATCCCGTGGGCGAGAGCGGAGAAGCCGATGCGGAGCAGCAGGACAGACTTCGCGGTGACCAGCGCGTGACCATCGGCGGCATCATCGAGGAGTGCAAGATCAAGTATACGAAGAACGACAAGATCATGGCTTTCGTCACGCTCGAGGATATGCTGGGGAGCGTGGAAGTCATCGTATTCCCCAAGAGTTATGAGCAGTTCCGTGACTGTCTTAATGAAAATGAGATGGTATTCATCAGCGGGCGCGTCAGTGAGGAGATCGACCGTGACATGAAGCTCATCTGCGACCGTATCGAGAAATTCTCGGACAAGCCGAGCACACTGTGGATCCGTTTCGCGGACCAGGCCGAGGCCGATGCTTCGAGCGCCGAGCTCGATGCGATACTCCATGACAGCGACGGTCACAGCCTCGTGAAAGAGTACATCAAAGCCGATGAAAAGATAGTGACCCTGCCCGCATCCATGAGCGTGGGGATCAGCCGTGACCTGCTCGAACGGCTCTACGGCAGATTCGGCAGAGAAAATGTTGAGGTCACATATCCGAAAAAGTGATAAGATAGGATCAGTCCGATACAGGAGGAACGATATGAGTGACGAGATCAAAACAATAGGCATACTGACCAGCGGCGGTGATGCACCGGGTATGAACGCAGCCATCAGAGCGGTTGCGCGCAAGGCTATGGCAGCAGGCGTGAAGGTCAAGGGCATCAAGAAAGGCTATCAGGGTCTTCTGAACGAAGAGATCATAGACCTGGAGAGATGGCATGTGTCCGATACGATACAGCGCGGCGGTACGATACTGGGTACGGCCAGATGCATGGAGTTCAAGACCGAAGAGGGTCAGAAGAAAGGTGTTGCGATCTGTAAGGAACACGGCATAGACGGACTCGTCGTGATCGGCGGAGACGGTTCATACCGCGGAGCACAGGCACTGTCCAGACTCGGGATCAACACGATAGGCATCCCCGGAACGATAGACCTGGATATCGCATGCACCGAATATACGATAGGATTCGATACAGCGGTCAATACCGCGATGCAGGCTATAGATAAGGTACGTGATACTTCATCATCCCACGAGAGATGCTCCATAATCGAGGTAATGGGACGCAATGCCGGATATATAGCACTGTGGTGCGGCATAGCCAACGGAGCCGAGGATATACTGCTTCCCGAGAAATATGATTTCAACGAGCAGAATATCATCAATAACATCATCAATAACCGTAAGCACGGTAAGACACACCATATCATCATCAATGCCGAGGGCATAGGCCACTCCACTTCCATGGCCAGACGTATCGAAGCCGCTACCGGCATCGAGACCAGAGCCACCATACTCGGATACATGCAGCGCGGCGGATCACCCACATGTAAGGACAGATACTATGCGTCCATTATGGGAGCTTACGCAGCCGATATACTCTGTGCCGGCAAGTCCAACCGCGTAGTCGGCATCAGACACGGTGAGTGCGTGGACTTCGATATAGAGGAAGCACTCAATATGACCAAGGAGATTCCCGAGTATCACTATGAGGTAGCGAGGATCCTGAGCTAATGATCAGCAGCGTGACCAATGCCGCCGTCAAGAGGATAGTTCTCCTGCAGACCAGGGATAAGGCCAGACGTGAGGAGGGGCTCTTCATCGTCGAGGGTGTCCGTATGTATATGGAGGTTCCCGTGCAGAGACTTGACTCGGTATATGTGACGGAGAGCTTCCTTGATCACGCGGGACAGGATGTCAGGGAACGTCTGGCAGATACCGGATATGAGCTGGTATCCGAGGATGTCATGAAGAAGATGTCGGATACCATGACACCTCAGGGTGTGCTGTGTCTGGTCAGGTATTATGACTATACTGTCGACGATATCCTGGGTGGAGGCAGCCTGTATCTGATACTGGACGGGCTTCAGGATCCGGGCAATCTGGGTACGGTATTCCGCACCGCGGAAGCCGCAGGGGCGGGAGGCATTATCATGAGCCGCGGTACCGTCAGCATCTATAATCCCAAGAGCATCCGCTCCACGATGGGGACTCTTTTCCGTATGCCGTTCATATATGCGGATGATCTGTGTGAAGTGATCGCAGATCTGAAGGAGCGCGGAGTGCGTGTATATGCCGCGCATCTGCACGGCGCGGTTGACTATACCGCATGCGATTACCGTGGTGCGAGTGCATTCGTGATAGGCAATGAGGGCGCCGGAGTCAGTGACGCTGTGGCCGGCGCATCCGACAGTTGTCTGTATATCCCCATGGAGGGGGAAGTTGAATCTTTAAACGCCGCAGTCGCGGCATCAGTTCTGATGTATGAGGCGCACAGACAGCGCAGATCCCTTTGATTTTTGACATTTTCACCAATTGTTGATAAAATTCGTAATACATTTGTAACAAGTTCCGGATTTCTCAAAGAATTGGCATGACAGATTCAGTCAGGAGGGTGGGAGCTCTATCCATATCGCTGTGTATTTGCATGAGCAGCATGAGCGTATATGCGGAAGAAGCGACCACTACCAGGGATTACCTAAACAGCATAAATGCAGGCGTGACCAATATCGTGGGTTCAGGCGGCAGAGAGAGCGAGCAGTCCAAAGAAGCGATGGACGAACTCGCTGCTTTGGCTGAAGAAAATGCACCTGCCGAAGAGGAGGAAGCATCCACCCTCTTCATGGCGAACGTGACGAACTCACTGAACGTACGTACCGAGCCCGACAGTGAATCGGAGAGGGCAGGCCTTCTGTACAAGGACTGCGGAGGCCGTATACTCGAGCGCGGTGAGGAATGGACTCGCATACAGTCCGGCGATCTGGTCGGATGGGTCAGCAACGACTATCTGCTGTTCGATGAAGAGGCAGAGGCGCTGGCCAATGATGTGGGATTCAAGATCCTGACCGTAAATACCGATGCACTCCGCATACGCGAGGAGCCCGGCGAGGACGCGCGTATCCTTGCGCTGGTCGCAAACGGCGATGAACTCGAGGTCGTGGATGACTCGGATCCCGACTGGGTGGAAGTCGCATACGGAGATGAGTCCGGATTCGTATCGGCACAGTATGTGGATATATCCTTTTCCATAGATGCAGGCGAGACCATGGCTGCGATACGCAAGCGTGAAGAGGAAGAGGCCGAGGCGAAGCGCCAGGCCATGCTCCGTGCTCAGCAGGCCAAGGTCGATGCGGAAGGAAACGAGATCAAGCTCCTGGCGGCGCTCATCCAGTGTGAGGCCGGAGCATATGATACGGAAGGTATGCTGGCAGTAGGTGCGGTGGTAATGAACCGTGTGCGCAGCGGAGCTTATCCGAATACGATATACAGTGTGATCTATGCCTCCGGACAGTTCACTCCGGCTCTTAACGGCAAGGTCGCGGCGGTGTATAATAATAAGGTATACGACTCGTGTATGGCAGCTGCACAGGCAGCCGTGAACGGACAGACCAATGTCGGTACGGCTACTCACTTCAGACGTGCGGGCCGGCACGAGGGCATAGTGATAGGCGGTAACGTATTCTGGTGATCAGGATACCGCCTGAGAAAGAAGGTGACCCGTATGAATGAAACGTATGTAATGATATGGATAGTCATACTGGTTGTGCTGGTTCTGGTTGAACTGCTGACTATGGGGCTCACGACGATATGGTTTGCGGGAGGTTCGCTGGTCGGATGCATCCTGGCTCTCGTGGGGGCACCGCTCTGGGCGCAGATAGTCGCAGCGCTGGTGGTCAGCATCATACTGCTCCTTACCACACGGCCGATAGCCGTGAAGTATTTTAACAAGGACAGGGTGAGAACCAACGCCGAAGGCCTGATCGGGCATATAGCGATCGTGATGAGCGAGATAGACAATCTTCAGAATATCGGACTCGTCAATGTCGGCGGTCAGGAGTGGTCAGCCAGAAGTTCGGATGATGATGTGAAGATCCCGTCGGGATCGGTAGTGGAGATACTCTCTATCAGCGGTGTGAAGCTGATAGTACGCCCCAGTGTGGACCATAGCGTTCACTGATGATCAGCGGATCCGTCCGGATCCGGCCAAGGAGGTAGAATCATGCCTGTAGTAATAGCACTGTTAGTAATCATCATAGTCGTACTCGTAACATGTATCAAAGTCGTTCCCCAGGCCAACGCTTTCGTTATCGAGCGTCTGGGAGCATATCAGCAGACATGGTCTGTGGGACTTCATATCAAGATGCCCATATTCGACCGCGTGGCAAAGAGAGTGACTCTGAAGGAGCAGGTTGTTGACTTCGCACCTCAGCCCGTTATCACCAAGGATAACGTTACGATGCGTATCGATACCGTAGTGTTCTATCAGATCACCGATCCGAAGCTCTTTACATACGGCGTCGAGAACCCGATCATGGCTATCGAGAATCTGACAGCCACCACTCTCCGTAACATCATCGGTGAGATGGAACTCGACCAGACCCTGACCAGCCGTGAAGTCATCAATACCAAGATGCGCGCCTCACTTGACGAGGCCACCGATCCCTGGGGTATCAAGGTCAATCGTGTGGAACTGAAGAATATCATTCCGCCCGCTGAGATCCAGAACGCCATGGAGAAGCAGATGAAGGCAGAGCGTGAGAGACGTGAAGCCGTAACACGTGCGGAAGGTGAGAAGAAAGCAGCAATCCTCGAAGCAGAGGGTATGAAGGAAAGTGCGATCCTGAAGGCTGAGGCCGAGAAACAGGCGACCGTACTTCATGCGGAAGCTCAGAAGGAGAAGAAGATCCGTGAGGCCGAAGGTGAGGCTCAGGCTATTTTAAGCATCCAGCAGGCCAAGGCTGACGGTATCAGAGTCCTGCGTGAGGCAGGAGCCGATGAGGCTGTACTCAAGCTCAAGAGTCTGGAAGCATTTGAAAAGGTTGCAGACGGCCAGGCTACCACCATACTGATGCCCGCCGACCTGCAGGGCATAGCTTCCGTAGGTACCGTACTCGCCGAGGGTATGAAGAGCGTTAAATAAACTATGTCCCGTGATGAGATATTAGACAGACTCCGTTCTGAGTATATGGGACGGAGTCTGTATTATTATGATGAAACTGATTCGACGAATGCGAGGATAGGGGATCTGGCCGGTGCGGGAGCGCCGGACGGTACGCTCGCAGTGGCCGATAAGCAGACTGCCGGCAGAGGCAGGCGGGGCAGAGGCTGGGATTCCCCTCCCGGCATGAACATATATATGTCTCTGCTCCTGCGTCCGGATATGGATCCGTCGGATGCGCCGATGATCACGATCCTCATGGCACTCGCCGTGTGCGAGTCGGCCACGGAAGTGATCGGCGGGGAGAATGCCGGCGACGATACACCGGCGGCACGTATCAAGTGGCCCAATGATATCGTTATCCGTGGACGCAAGGTCTGCGGTATCCTGACCGAGATGAACATGGAGGCAGGATGTATAAGCGGAGTGATCGTCGGAGTGGGCATCAACGTGAACCAGGGAGAGCGCACTCTTTTTCCGGAGGAGATCAGGGATACCGCGACGAGCCTGAAGCTTGAATGCGGTCACGCGATCGACAGGAGTATACTGATCGCGATGATCATGGAGAGATTTGAAGATCTGTACGGAAGATTTACGGACAGCGGAGATCTCGCGTATCTTACGGACAGATATGATGAGCTGTTGGTTAGCCGTGACAGAGAGGTCAGAGTACTCGATCCGCAGGGAGAGTATACGGGCATCTCGCGCGGGATAGATGACAGAGGTGAGCTGCTGGTGGAGACGCCGGACGGTGAGGTGCACAGAGTATATGCCGGCGAAGTGTCGGTCAGAGGATTGTACGGATATGTCTGAAACAAGAGAACGCGTAGTGGTATGCGGTGCCAACGCATACGAGCAGAAATACTATTTTAATCAGCAGTTTGCGAAGATACCCCAGTCGCTCCAGGATGAGCTGAGGATCATATGCGTGCTGTACACCCAGGAAGTGGGAGGAATATTCACTATCGTATTTAATGAGGAAGGTGAGCTCGTATTCGAGACACAGGCCGAGGAGTATGACATCACATATGAAAACCTGTATGGGGTTCAGCAGTCTGCTCGCGAAGGTGGATGGAAGGTCAACGGGACTACGAGCCACCCGGTCAAATACACAATCGAAGACGAGGACATCAGAGACTTAAAGGGACCTGAAAAAAAGAGTACGGGTTATCAGTTCCTCGGTATAGTCCCGAGCGGCCTTATTGAGGGCATCGTCGCCATAATCGTGCAGAAGCAGGTCGTAGCGCACGCCACTACCGATGAAACTCTTCTTGATGCCCGGAAGGGCATCGACAGCCCGATAGATGTCGAGCAAAGGACGATGGTCGCCATTGAGATTGGGACACACGCGAGGATGGATGCACGAAGGACGGCGGCATCGTTCGCACAGAGCCTTGTCGCGCCCACTCATCTGGTACATGTTGGCCGAAGGTCCACCAAGGTCGCTGAGGTAGCC
>CAJOID010000061.1 GCA_905234595.1 uncultured Lachnospiraceae bacterium
GTATTCACCTCGCAGTCGTTCTTCGGAACCGTGCGTAATGTACAGACCTGCCCCGACTGCGGCGGTACCGGCAAAGTCATCAAGGAGAAATGTCCTGACTGCCGGGGAACCGGTTATATATCATCCCGCAAGAAGATACAGGTGAGCATACCGGCCGGTATTGATGACGGACAGTGCGTACGTATCAGAGAAAAAGGTGAGCCGGGTGTAAACGGAGGTCCCAGAGGCGATCTGCTCGTAGAGGTAGTGGTATCCAGACATGCATTCCTGCAGAGACAGGATACGAACCTCTTCTCCACCGTACCGATCACGTATGCGATAGCTGCACTCGGAGGTGAGATCATCATCGACACCATCGACGGCAGGGTAGCATATGAAGTCAAGCCCGGTACCCAGACCGACACCAGAGTCAGACTTAAAGGTAAGGGCGTACCGAGTCTGAGAAACAAGGACGTACGTGGTGATCACTACGTAACACTGGTGGTACAGACTCCCGAGAAACTGAGCCGTGAAGCCAAGGATTTGCTCAAGAGATTCGACGAGCTGACGGGAGATTCGCTGGGAGCCGCGGCCCGTATCACGGGTGAGGGGAACGGCGATCCCAAGAAGAAGCGCTCACGCAAGTAGTATTTATGGTATAATAACCCGGCCGGAACATATATATTCACAAGCAGGTAGTTAGAGCTCGTCGTTACTTGGCGAGGTATTTCACGAGCCTAGTAGTAGTTTCGCGGAAGCGAAACGGACACTTCGCGAAAGCGAAGTGTACTTGGCGAGGTATTTCACGAGCCTAGTAACGTGACGAAGTGATACTAGCGAAAGCGTGCCTGCGGTGAATGTATATGTTCCGGCCGGGGTTTTCGTTTGTATATAGGTACAAATACATGAAATGGATGAGCATAAGAATTAAAACCACGACCCAGGCGGAGGACCTCATCATAGGCTCCCTGTACCTGCGCGGCCTCGAAGGGGCTCAGATCGAGGATCATATACCTCTTACTCCTCTGGAAAAGGAGCAGATGTTCGTGGACATACTTCCCGAGACCGAAGCAGATGACGGGACGGCGTATCTCACATTCTATGTGGAGATGGAACCCGACGGACGGGTTCTTCTGAACGATACTCCGTATACATCCGATGAAGTCCGTGCGATGGTCAGCGAGGAACTGGATGAGCTGACATGCTTTGATATGGACCTCGGCGATTTGACCGTTACTGTGGATGAGACCGAGGATATAGACTGGATCAACAACTGGAAGAAATACTTCCATCAGTTTACGATCGATGATCTGCTCGTCATACCTTCATGGGAGAACGTAGCGCCTGAGGATGCGGATAAGAAGATCCTGCATATCGATCCGGGCACTGCATTCGGCACAGGCATGCATGAGACCACCCAGCTGTGCATCCGCGAGATGAAGAAGCATATCACACCTGACACCAGACTTCTCGATGTGGGGACTGGCAGCGGGATACTCGGTATCATTGCGCTGATGTACGGGATCGATTCCGTGCGGGCTACGGATCTGGATCCGTGTGCCGTACCTGCGGTGGACGATAATCTGGCCGGTAACGGTATAGATAAATCGAAGTTTGAACTGAAGATAGGCAATATCATTGATGACCCTGCGGTACAGGACTGGGCCGGATATGATGCATATGATATAGTCATGGCGAACATCCTGGCGGATGTGCTTGTGCCGCTTATGCCGGCAGCTGTCCGTGCATGTAAGAGCGGAGGAGTGATCATCACGTCGGGTATCATAGAAGGCAAAGAGGATATGGTCGCCGCAGCCATGCGTGAGAACGGGCTGAAGGTGGAGAGTATAACCGCTCAGGGCGAATGGAGGAGTGTGACAGGCAGGAAGGCCTGATGCCGCACTCAGCATCAGTATGAAGATCAATGTATTAGTCAGAGTGATCGCAGCTGTACTCGCGGTCATGTGGATGTTCAGGATATTCTCGTTTTCATCAGCTCCGGCAACGGTATCGATGCAGACAAGCCGGTCCGTGAGTTATGATCTGGTTAGTTCCGTCAATGAGCTGTTTAAGATAGGATGGGATGATGACCGCGTGCGGGGAGTGGCAAAGGAGATCGAGAAGGCTGTCCGCAAACTGGCACACATGGGTGAGTTTGCGGTGCTTGGGGCGCTCGTCGGCACGGCATGCGATGCATGGAGATATGCAGGGCAGCCGGGGGCGGCTGATGACAGTCTGATCAGGCGCTGTATCCGCGGTATCGCAGCCCTTTTGATCTGCCTCGTATACGCATGTTCCGATGAACTGCATCAGACATTTGTGGACGGCAGGAGCGGCGAGGTCAGGGATGTATGTATAGATATGGGCGGAGCACTTATCTCTCTTTTGCTCATAGCAATCATTGTTCGTCTTATCGCCGGACGGACAGGTCATAAGCCCGAAGTATCGGAGACCTCCGGAGAGTCTGTATAATGGATCAGTTTTTCATAGATGCTTCCAATGTAAAAGAAGACCGGATCACGGTCACGGGACCCGATGTCAATCACATGACCAATGTGCTGAGACTCCGCTGCGGGGAGACGGTACAGCTGGTCGATCGCTCGTCCGGTCTGACCTATATATGTAAGATAGATGAGATAACATCTGCGGGCGTGATCTGCGTGATAGATGACGTCCAGTCCGAGTCACGCGAGCTGCCCGTGGAGATCACTCTGTATCAGGGACTGCCCAAGTCCGATAAACTGGAGTTCGTGATACAGAAGGCAGTCGAGATGGGCGCGGCGCGTATAGTTCCCGTTGCCATGAAAAGGAGCGTCGTTAAGCTTACCGCGGAAAAGGCGGATAAAAAGCTTGCGCGCTGGAATTCGATCGCGGCATCGGCCGCATCCCAGAGCAAACGCGGGATGATCCCGGAAGTATCTTCTCCCATGTCATATGAGGATGCTGTCAGGGACGCATCTGCGTGTGATGCCATACTGCTGCCGTATGAACTGGCGGCCGCATCTGCCGGAGGAGAAAGCGCGGACGGCGGACATCTGTCCGATATGGATCAGACGAGAAGGATACTGGAAGATCTGAAGGCACGCGGAGTACGGTCGATAGGGATATTCATCGGCCCCGAAGGAGGGTTTGATGTATCGGAAGTGGACCGTGCGGTGGAAGCCGGAGCCCATATCATCACGCTCGGTAACCGCATACTCAGGACCGAGACGGCACCCATTGCGATATTGGCGTGGCTGACATATATATTTGAGGTATGAACATGTTTAAAAAGTTATGGCAAAAGACCGGCATCTACGGCCCCATAGTGCTTCTTCAGTATATTGCGGTCGTGATCTTTAATTTCATGTATACGGATAATGCCGTGGATTCCGATACCGCGAAGCTGCTCAGACATACGGTGGAGATGAGCAGGAATCATACGCTCAATATACGTGACTGGCTTCATACCACTACCATGGAGTGGGATACGTCGGCACTGCTCGCTGCTCCGTTTTATACGTTTACTCACAATATCTATATCTCCGCTGCGATCGCCAATACGCTCATCACGGCACTTTTCATATGCCTGATCATCCGGCTTTTCGACCGGTTTGGATTAAGCATTAAGACTGCGCTGAAGGCCTGCATGATCTTCCTGATCCCGTATGCATTCGGCATGCTGGACTATTTCAATCTGCTGATGTTCGGCGGCGCGCAGTACGTGTTCAGAGTGATGATCCCCATACTTCTGATCATTATCATCATGACCCCCCGGGCTAAGCGTATAGGGGTGGAGAACATACTGCTGGGGATCCTGGCACTCATCCTTATCATCATAGCTTCAGTCTCGAGCGGCCTGTATATCGTTGTCTCCTGCGTGATGCCCGTGCTTCTCGTAGTGATACTCGATGCACTTATAAGCGGCGATTTCAGGAAGTACGATCTCTATCAGTATCTCGTATGTGCCGTCGCTTTAGCCGCTTCGGTTGCGGGTGCGGTGATCTCGATCCGGATCGGCGAGGCTAACTTCGGCAACACCATGAGCCTGCTTCGGTGGTATGACCTTCGGTACTATATACAGTGTTTTGCGGAAGGGTATTTCAGGCTTATGGGAGCAATGCCCGGAGCCGTTCAGGACGAGAGTGTTGCCGTATTTTCCCTTCGCGGATTTGCGTTTCTTTTTAAACTGCTGATCTCGGTGCTTATCATGGTGACATTTATGGTAGGGCTGGTTCAGTCCGCCAAGGCCAAGGCACGTGTGACATCCGGACCGGATATACGCTTCCCGCTCTGCGGGATCGCCCTGGTCAACCTGATCATCCTGCTCGTGTGCGAGACCAGATACAGTTCGCTCAACAGTACTCTGGAGTACCGTTACCTGATCCCGGTCGTGATACCGCTGCTTCTGTGTGTTCCGGTTCAGCTTGAGCAGTGGCAGGAGGCATGGAGTACATATCTGCGTAATGCCGTATGGATCGTCTTCACGGCGGGAGTGCTGTATACGACAACAGTCTGCTATATGGATGCACATGATAAGCTTGATCCGTATGCTTATTGTTATGAGATAGTCGATTACGTACAGGCTTCCGGATATGAGACGGCGATATTTATGGATGACCGTCCGACAGCGGAATGCTGCCGTATCATCGACATGGACCGTGAGTATGAGGCATACTCATCTGCCGGCAATATGGACATCGTGGATTACTATCTCGATGCGGTATATTCGCATTTCTATGATGATGAGCATCTGCTCTTCGTGATCAGCGGTGTATCGCTCCCGGATGTCCTGGGGGACCGCGCCGGTCTGTATACATTCAGAGAGACGGTGCTCTGGTTCGATGTATATGAAGCTTCGGAATTCACGCTTGGTATGGCAGACTGATCCTGAGACGGAGTGAGTGGACTGATGAGTGACAAAGAGATATATCTGGATAATTCGGCGACCACCAGGCCGTATACCGAAGTGGCCGATGCGGTGGCCCGTATCATGACGGAGGAATACGGCAATCCGTCCAGCATGCATATGCTGGGAGTGAAAGCCGAGAAATATCTGACAGAGGCGACGGACATTCTGGCAGGTACTCTTAAATGCAGACCGTCCGAGATACTGTATACTTCAGGCGGGACCGAATCCGATAACATGGCACTCTTTGGGGTGGCCCATGCGAGGAGGCGTGCCGGTAAACATATCATCACCACACGCATAGAGCATCCCGCGATCCTGGAGCCGTGCGCCTTTCTTGAGAAAGAAGGATATGAGATATCATATCTGGGCACCGATGAGAACGGTCTCATCGATACGGCTGAACTGGAGTCGCTGATACGTCCCGACACTATCCTGGTGTCGGTCATGCATACCAATAATGAGATAGGTGCACTTGAGCCGATTGAGGCAGCAGGCGCAGTCATTAAGAAAAAGAATCCGGAGTGCATCTTCCATGTGGATGCGGTTCAGGGGTATGCGAAGGATACGATCATCCCGAAGAAGTTAAACATCGATCTGATGAGTGTAAGCGCTCATAAATTCCATGGCCCGCGCGGAGTGGGATTCCTGTATATCAAGGATAAGACCCGTATAGATCCCATCATCTACGGCGGAGGACAGCAGCGCGGTATGCGTTCCGGCACGGAGAATGTTGCCGGTATATACGGAGCGGCTCTTGCCGCAAAAAAGACCTATGAAGGAATAAAAGAAGATACGGCGAGGATGTATGAACTGAAAAAATATTTTGTTGATGAATTGCTTAAGATGCCCGATGTATCTGTAAACGGGATCGGATTTGCAGGAGACGATACGCAAAGTATTGCCGGTGCCCCTCATATCATAAGCGCTTCATTTGAGGGAATACGGAGCGAAGTACTTCTGCATGCCCTTGAAGATAAAGGCATATATGTATCGGCAGGAAGCGCATGCGCATCCAACAGACCGCACATATCCGCGACGCTCACTGCTATAGGTCTGAAAAAAGAACTTCTTGATTCAACGATAAGATTCAGCACTTCGGTATTTACTGCTAAAGAAGAACTTGACTATACTTTGGAAAATCTTGATTCACTATTGCCGGTTTTAAGAAAATATACTAGACATTAAAACAGAAATCGGAGGTTTTGCCTCCGATTTTTAATCTTCGTCTATAACACATTCCATTATTTCTTCCACGTTGCATTTTAAAATTTGACAGAACATATCAATAGTATGAGTACTCACGCTCTCATTTCTTTTTAAACGGGTTATCTGTCCGGGACTGATATTGTATTTATGTATGAGAGCATATTGAGAGATATTCTTTTTTTTCATGGTAGTCCACAGGCGACCGTACGATATCATTTTAAATCTCCATAAGAACCATATATTGAAATAATAACCAATATCGGTATATAATCGTATTTACCGATATCGGTTATGTTCTTTGCTCTTATGTCAGATATGAATTACCCTCTGTGAAACTGAGATGGTTTGGATGATAAGAAATAATGTGATAAAAAAAGCGCTTCCTGCTTTGTCGGCATTGATCACTTTTATTATGTTCTGGATGCTGCTCTGTTTACTGCGGGTTTATCCATTTGGAGATGTCACACTTCTTGTACAGGATGCCACCGGTCAATATTTGGATTATTTTGCATATGCAAAATATGCACTTACAGATCATCATGGATTGTTCTACACGTTCAGTCGATCTTTGGGTGGCGATTTTTATGGATTTATTACTTATTATTTGTCCAGTCCGTTCAATATACTGTTGCTTTTTGGCAACAGAATGGATATTCCGTTTATATTCACACTAATCATAGGGTTAAAGCTGTCGGTTATCAGTATGGCTTATGCATATTCGGCAGATAGGATTTTTGGCGCCAGATGGAGCAATGTTCTTTTTGCCGTGGCTTATGCATGGACAGGATATGTATCTGCATATTTTTGGAGTGTTATTTGGCTTGATGCTTTAATTGCGATGCCGGTGATTGTTTCCGGCTTATATATCGTAATTACTGAAGAAAGACCTTCAAAAGCATATTTTTTTGGCTTGTTATATGCGATTGTCACGAATTATTATATTGGCTATATGTGTGGCATTGGCTCTGCATTCATTCTTGCGACGGGAATATTGATAATAAAGATAGACGGGCAAGAAGTCGTAAAGATAATAAAAACTTATATTGCGGAATCTTTGCTTTCTGTTTTGAGTTCGGCTTTTATCTGGCTTCCGACTGTATTCTCATTAGGAGGCGGAAGGGCTTCATTTGATACCAGAGTACTTGACATTGATTATAATTTTCGCTTTCTGGATATATTGTCAAAGTTTTGCAGTGGAACCGTAACAAATGCAGAAGAAGCATATGGACTTCCGAATGTTTTTTGTACATCTGTAGTTCTCATCTTGGTTATTGTATT
This sequence comes from uncultured Lachnospiraceae bacterium, assembly GCA_905234595.1. Taxonomy (GTDB): domain Bacteria; phylum Bacillota; class Clostridia; order Lachnospirales; family Lachnospiraceae; genus XBB2008. Next base: position 7,355 of record CAJOID010000061.1, read on the forward strand.
TTTTGCAGACAACCGACACGAGTTGAAAAACAAAATATCTGTTTTTGCTCTGTTGGCAGTTTTTGCGGTTAGTTTCCATATAAAATCACTTAATCTTATATGGCATGGATTTTCGGAAAATGTAGGGTATCCATATAGATATTCATTTATTTTTTGTCTCATTCTGATACTGATTGCAAATAAAGAATTTATTACTATTGCAGATGGTGATATAGGATACCGTGAACCGATTTATGCTGCCGGAATATATATATTCTTTTCAACCATGCTTTCACAAAATGATTATGAATATATTACTGCTAAAGATTCGGTCTTCAGCATGATTATCGTGTTGCTTACTACAGCGGTGCTGTTGCTTTGTGCAAGTATAAAAAAGAAACAATGGTTATTTGTCATATTGATTATGATGCTGATAACAACAGAATGCTTGGGAAATTTTTACCGTTCTTTTCTTAAGTTAAACGGAGAAGGCGGAGCATTGACGATGACAAGATATGAGAATTATCTTGACATGTTTATTCCTAAACTTGAAGAAATCGAAAATGAAGATTATCGAATGGAGGTAGTACCGGTCAGAGGAATAAGTACCCCTATGCTTTTAGATTATAAAGGCATCTCCCATTATAGTTCTTTAGAAAAGACATTTGTAAAGAATTTTATTGGTCGCATGGGGTATCGAAACAATGGCAATTGGACAGTGTATGATCCTGATAGTTTAAAAGCATCAGATTCGTTTCTGGGAATAAGATATGTTGTATTAGGTGAAAGCGGAATAGTTGAAGAAAATGAAGCCCTTCCCATTTTGTTTACGTCAAATCAAGGGGTATCTGAATTTGCCGGTTCGACAGATGATTTTTTTGTGTTTGATGAAAACAATCCGGATTCCAACACGGGCGGACGAGGGGATTTGTTCGAAGCACAAAACATTATATGGAGAAGTATAACCGGAGAGAAGGAAGACATTTATAACAGAATTGATATAGTCGGGGAGAATATAGAAAGCAATAAAGTAACATGGACAATAACTGTTAAGGATGACAATCCTGTTTTTCTTTATGTTTCTGCTTCGCAACCGGTTGAAAGCAGCGGATTGTATATTAACGGAGAATACAAAACGGATTATTTGGGTGCATATAGTTGGAGACCTGTTTGTCTGGGTGAATTTGTCGATGACCAAGTTGAAGTATCCGTTCAACTTTCTGAAGATAGAGCGGATGATCTTTATCCGTATTTTTACAGAGAAAACACGCAGTATATAGATAAATATGTTAATGAGATGATAAGCAGGAATACGTGCGTATTCACTATGCTATCCGATTCGCATATTGAGGGGACGTTTACAACAGATGAACAGAATACATATTTAATGACAACAATCCCTTATGACAGAGGCTGGCATCTTGAGATAGACGGTGCGACAGCAGAACCGGAATGCATATTTGGGGCACTTATCGGCGCTGAGACTTCTCCAGGCGAGCATAGTTTTGTTCTTAAGTTTGTTCCCCGTGGCTTGGTGGCCGGATCTCTGATTTCCGTGACGGGTATGGCATGTGTGGTAGCTTTTATTCTGAAACGACGATATTTCAAAGACGCTAAGAGAGGATACAAACACTTAAAGTGGGTAGAATTAAAACCTTAAAGAATTGGATGATTATCTTTGCTGTTGTGTTGGTGGGAATTATTTTCACCGTTAGAGCAGCTATAACCGGAATTACATATGATGAAGCATTTACTTTTTTAGCTTATGTTATTCCGTTGGAAAACTATCCGAGTTTAAATACGGTGTATAGTATTTTTTATGGAAGTGTTGCCAATAACCATTGGTTAAATACTTTTCTGATCGCTATTGTGTGTAGTATTTGTCAAATTCAGTATAATGAATTTCTGATCAGACTTCCGGCGGTGTTATTTGGATGGTTATTTCTTATTGCAATATATAAGGGCTATAAAAACCGGCTAATAAATGGTGTTAGTTTTTCATTGATGCTGTTTGGATACTATCTCCATGATTTTTTTGGCCTGGCCAGAGGATATGGTGGAGCGGCTACATTAATACTTATAGGGATCTTATTGTTTTTATATTGGGAAAAAGAACAAAATGATAATGATAGGGTTCTTGTTGTTTTATTAGGAATTCTGGTTCTTTCGGCATACGCAAATTCCGTAGCACTTATTTCTGTCTTTTGTATAGGCATAGTTATATTGTACAGACTGATTCTTAGTGGCCGGTTTAAAAGATTTCTGATCAGATATATGTGGATGATTCCGGTATATGGTTTTGCTACTGCGGTTATCTTAAAGTATCATTTTAGAGTATCGGGCACCGGGATGCCTTTGTTTGCCTCTTCTGATTATTCATTTTTTGATATGGTTCAAGAGTATATCAGCATGTTTTTCGAAGGAAGTTTACTGATTAGAATTACGAGTGTACTGATAATCATTTTGCTTTCTTTTTGCGTGTTCTTCCTGGCATATAAAAAGATTTTATGGAAAATGGATATAGGAATAGCTTTTTTATTATATATTTGTGTAGTGATTTCCATTGACTCAATTTTTAAGCGTGGAGGATTGTTTGGTAGAACTCTTCTTCCCGCATATCCGTTGGTAGCCATAGGTGCAGGGGAATTGGTTTATGAATCGATTATGCTCTGGATTGGACGTTTTAATAATAAATGGTTTACTTATATTATAAAAGGTATCTCAACGTGCGCTGTAATGCTGATGTTGTGTAGTTATGCTCATAGACTGGATTTGACACATACTCGAGATTGGTATGATGATTATAATATAAGAACCGACTTTTATTCTAACCCTGACTTTGAGATAAATGACGTTCATGCTTCGGTTGTTTTTTATTCACAAAAAAAGGAATGGGACTATAATAACCTATTGCATGAGTACACAGGATTGGAAAACACTTCCTATAAAGATGAGATAGCAGAGTGATTTGAAATGATATTTTCTATGTAAGTGAGCCGATTGTTGCGGCTCATTTTTTTTTTCGTATAATGATGAAGCTCGATAAACAAACTGAAAGGAAATATTGATGAAACATTCATTTCTTATAAAATACGCGGAGATCGCATTAAAGGGCAAGAACAGGCACCTGTTCGAAGAGGCGCTTGTCCAGCAGATCAAATATGCAGTAAGAAAACTTGATCACGAGTATGCCGTACGGCGTGCCCAGGGCAGGATATATGTCGATGTGGAGGAGGATGCCGCATACGATGATGACGAGGTGATCGATGCACTGGGACATGTATTCGGTATCGTCGGTATATGTCCGGTCATCAACCTTGAGGATGATGATTTCGATGGGATATGCCGTGCAGCCGTAGAGCATATGGGAGCGGAATATCCAGAGCGCGAGGGAATGTCATTTAAGGTCAATGCGAGACGTGCCCGCAAGGACTACTTCAAAGATTCAATGGAGATCAATGCCGATGTCGGCGAGGCAATCCTCGACGCTTATCCGGAGTTTCATGTGGACGTACATCATCCCGATATCAATCTCTACATAGAGATCCGAGAGACCATCAGCATATATTCAAGGATCATCCCGGGCCCGGGCGGTATGCCGGTGGGCACCAGCGGCAAGGGCATGCTCCTGCTGTCCGGAGGTATAGATTCGCCGGTGGCCGGATATATGGTCGCAAAGCGCGGAGTGAAGATAGACGCCGTATACTTCCATGCGCCTCCGTATACATCCGAGAGGGCGAAACAGAAGGTCGTGGATCTGGCGCGCATAGTGTCGGCATACACGGGCCCGATATATCTGCATGTGATCAATTTCACGGATATCCAGATGTACATCTACGAGAAATGTCCTCATGATGAACTGACCATCATCATGCGCAGATACATGATGCGTATAGCTCAGACCATAGCGCAGGAGACCGGCAGCATGGGACTGATCACCGGCGAGTCGATCGGCCAGGTCGCTTCACAGACCATGCAGAGCCTGGTGTGCACCGACGAAGTGTGCGAGATGCCGGTCTACAGACCGCTGATCGGATTTGATAAAAATGAGAT
>CAJOID010000062.1:0-11227 GCA_905234595.1 uncultured Lachnospiraceae bacterium
GGAGCGCCGTGATGCACTGTATCTGATGGGAGAAAAAGCCAAGACCGTCGAGAACTCCACATTGCTGTCGGAGATCGCCAGACTGACCGTGGCCAACTACATCATCAGCAGTAATGAATACAAGAACATCATGGAACGGTATCTGCATTACTTCCTGGGCTGTAACCCCTACAATATCTGTTATGTAGGGCAGTACGGCAGCGTGAATATCTCCGATACCGAAGCAGGACGCGATATACTCAGGCAGCCCGAGCAGGATGCATATTTCATCCTGCTGCTGTCCGGCGCCGGAGCCGAATGAGTGTTTCGAAGCGGGCCGGAGCCGAATGGACTTAAATTTATGAAAGGAACTGATCCTTTATGATCCGACTAATACTGTGTGCTTTATTTTTGGCTGTATTCCTGATATTGTCACTGCCGGTGCAGTTCGTGCTGTGGCTTCTCAGGTTCAGGTGGCCGAAGGCTCCCGATAAGGTATCCTATCCCCTCGTTTCATGGGCATTCAAGGTAGTCACCTTCCTCGCCGGGACCAAACTGACGATAACAGGTATGGAGCGTATACCGACAGATACGCCGGTTCTGTACATCGGCAACCACAGAAGCTTCTTCGATACCGTGTTCACATATTCACATATCATACGTCCTACAGCTTATCTGGCTAAAAAGGAGACGCGCAAAGTCCCCGGCATGAGCATATGGATGGCACTGATGCACTGCCAATTCCTGGATCGCAAGGATGTGCGGCAAGGCCTTCAATGCATACTCAATTGCATAGATCTGGTGAAGGATGGATACTCCATAACAATATTCCCGGAGGGAACCAGAAACCATGATGAGGGCACCATGCTTCCTTTCCATGAGGGCAGCTTCAAGGTCGCTACCAAAACAGGCATACCGATAGTCCCGATGGCCATAACGGGATCCGGTAATGTGTTCGAGGATCATCTGCCTTTCATCCGCAGGACAGAGGTTAAACTTGAATACCTCGATCCGATATATCCCGATCAGCTGGATCCGGAGGATCGCAAGCATATCGGTGCATACACCCGCCGCGTGATAGCAGATGCGATGGGAATAGAGGTGTAGCCCGGCTGTCCGGCCGGCGTAGCCCGCATCATATCTATAAGCAATCCTCAATCTTTATCTTCAGCTTATCGTCATATATGTGTACGGGGATATCATCCCCGAATCCGTAAAGGTTTATATCGTCGTCCCGAGTCCAGGTGATCACTTTACTTTTCTCAAGGTCGACGATCCAGTATTCACGGACGCCCGCCTGTATATACAGGGAACGCTTCTCGCCATAGTCACGCCTGCGGGTGCTCGGAGATGTCACTTCTATTATCCAGTCAGGATCCCATACATAATAATCAGTTATCCTGTCCGGTTCGCAGACTACCATTATATCCGGGATGAGACAGGTATCCGGTGTATCATAAAACCTCGCCCCGAACCCGACGTTAAACATCCTGCAATCTCCGGAATTCTTCCTGATATATGATTTGATCTCATCCCCGAGATTCATGACGACATTCTGGTGGGCGTAACTGGGAGGCTGGTTAACTATCATATGACCGTCTATCAGTTCGGTAAGTGAAGATTCGGGTAAGCTGCAGTACTCCTCGTACGAAATATGATGATCTTCCTTCGGCTTCTCCTGCGGTGCTTCCAAAGCAAGACTGCCGGATATCCAATACGGATCGTTGTCCGGCGTGGCAAAGGGAATGGCTTTCCTGTTCAGCCGGTGTTCTTCACGATATTTCTTCTCGAAGTCTTCATATATGAATTCCTCGTCAGGATGCTCTTTGATATATTTCATCATGGCATTTCTGAATGCTTCTACCCTGGCCCGCGCCTCCTCTCTTGCAAGTGTCTTGTCCAGGATGTCTACGGTTAAGTAGGATGGATTCTGCGTCTCCCCGGTCATGATCTTGCTCACGGTCCCGACGGGCAGATCGGCCAGCATCGAGAGCTGCCCCACGGTGAGCTTCAGGTTATTCTTGCGTCTCTTGAGATCCGATAATTCCACCTAAGCACCTCCTCCACATCGAAACATTACGACGACACATTACGCACCACATTACGGTCACATTACGCATCACGCAACAGCGTGCGGTGTCGCAACCCCCTTGATACGACTATGATATACCCAAATACGGGTGACGTCAAGCATAATTACCCATATACGGGTAATGCTGCAAATCGATCCCGGTCCGCGTCTCCCCTTTAAGCAAGTCCGCGTTTGTGATAGAATCAATAGTTAGAGCGCAAAATTACTTTGGAACAGCGATAAACCCGTAAAAACAAATGAAACAAAAGACCAAAGCGAAGGTGATCCTTCATAAAAAACTTCAGGAAGGCATATATGATCTGAGACTCGGCACTGATCTGGCACAGGATGCGCGCGCGGGCCGCTTCATCGGCATCTACACGAGTGACAGATCCAAGCTTCTTCCGAGGCCTATCTCCATCTGCGAGTACGACCGCGACGGCAACATGCTCCGGCTCGTATACCGTGTGACCGGGCCCAACACAGGCACCGAAGAGATCTCGCATCTGACACCGGGCGACGATGTGGATATACTCGGTATCCTGGGGAACGGCTACGACACGGAGATGATAGCCGCGAACTACGCCCACCCGGTGATCATGGGCGGCGGCATAGGCATCCCTCCGATGCTCGGACTCGCGAGAGAGCTGGACGAGGCATATCACGGAAAAGGCAATATCACCTCGATTCTCGGCTACCGCGACAGCAATCTTTTCCTTGCAAAAGGATTCGAAGACTCATCGAAAGTATATATAGCGACCGAGGACGGATCGGCAGGGACTCACGGCAACGTATTGGACGTTATGAAGCAGAATGAACATTTCGACATCTCTGCTGCTGGCGAAACTGCTGATGTCATGGATACGAATCTAGCTACCTGTGACGTCATCCTGGCCTGCGGTCCCATGCCGATGCTCCGCGCGATCGCAGCATATGCCCGTGAAAAGAACATCAAAGCCTACGTATCCCTGGAGGAGCGTATGGCCTGCGGTATCGGCGCATGCTTAGGCTGCATCACGAAGACACGCGGGATCGATGGACATTCGCACGTACACAACGCACGCATCTGCACGGACGGCCCCGTATTTGATGCTGACGACCTGGATCTGTAGTACATCGAGGAGAAGTGCGACGACAGGCCCATCGGATCAGAGGATACAGATTACATTATGAACACACAAGTCACAATAGCAGGAGTTGATTTTAAGAATCCCGTAACCGTAGGTTCGGGCACGTTCGGCTCCGGAATGGAATACAGCGATTTCGTTGACCTATCACGGCTGGGTGCGGTCACGACCAAAGGCGTCGCCCCGACTCCGTGGGAAGGTAACCCGACACCCCGTGTATGCGAGGTATATTCCGGCATGCTCAACGCGATCGGATTACAGAACCCCGGTATCGAGGTATTCTGTGAGCGTGATATTCCTTTTCTCAAACAGTTCGATACGAAGATCATCGTGAATGTCTGCGGCAAGACCGAAGAAGAGTATGAAGCGGTCGTTGAGCGTCTGTCCGACGAGCCCATAGACATGCTGGAGATCAATGTCTCCTGTCCGAATGTAAAAGAAGGTGCGATCGCCTTCGGCCAGAATGCGCAGGCACTGGAGCACATCACGCACCGGATCAAGGAAAAGGCTAAGCAGCCCGTGATCATGAAGCTTTCTCCCAACGTGACGGACATCACCGAGATGGCACGCGCGGCGGAGGCGGCAGGTGCCGATGCGATCTCACTGATCAATACCATCACAGGTATGAAGATAGATGTGGGCCGGAGGACTTTTGCACTGGCCAATAAGACCGGAGGCCTCTCGGGGCCCGCTATACGTCCCGTGGCGGTCCGCATGGTGTATCAGTGCGCGCAGACCGTGCAGATACCGATCATAGGCATGGGCGGCATCGCGACTGCGGAGGATGCGCTCGAGTTCATTCTCGCCGGGGCGACCATGGTAGCAGTGGGTGCGATGAACTTCGTGGATCCCTCGACCACCATCCGCGTGATCGACGGCATCGGGGACTATATGCGCACTCAGCAGGTGGACGACATCCGCGACCTGATCGGAGCGGTGCATTGAGCGCGGCATCCTGAGCCTGTGCGGTGAGACGGACATATGTTTTTCAACTCCTTCAGATTTCTCATATTTTTCCCAATAGTATTTATCGTATACTATCTACTGCCAGCGGGCGGCAGACTGCGTAAGTATTGGCTGCTCGCGGCCAGTTATTTCTTCTATATGAGCTGGAACGCGGCGTACGCGGTCCTGATCCTGATCTCTACGGTCGTGACTTACGCCTGCGGACGGCTACTCGATCCTTCCGGGAAAAAGGACGCGCACTCCGAAGCTGCATCCGGCGCATCAACTGCCGCCCCGTCCGACGCTGCATCCGGCGAAACACCTGCCTCTCCGTCCGACGCCTCCCGCCGCAAGCTCATTGTAGCCGGCAGTCTCATCATCAACCTCGGCATCCTCGGGTACTTCAAATATTTCAATTTCTTCACATCCGGGATCAACGGAGTGATATCCCTGTTCGGTTCGAACGCGCGCATACCCGCGCTCGACATACTGCTCCCTGTGGGTATCTCATTCTACACTTTCCAGGCCATCGGATATACGATCGACGTGTACCGCGGAGAGACCGAGGCGGAACGCGACTTCTTTAAATATGCATTGTTCGTATCATTTTTTCCACAGCTCGTGGCCGGCCCGATAGAACGGTCGAAGAACCTGATCCGCCAGCTCACACTTGAGAACCGCTTCGATTTCGTGCAGGCACGGGACGGCTTTCTTCTGATGCTGTGGGGGTACTTCCTGAAGGTCGTGCTGGCCGACAGGCTGGCGATATTCGTGGATACCGTGTATGACGCACCGGAGACGTATCAGGGATGGTACATCGTGGTGGCCACGGTGATGTTCGGGTTTCAGATATACTGCGACTTCTACGGGTACTCGACGATCGCGATCGGTGCCGCGCAGATCCTCGGAATCAGGCTGATGGACAACTTCGACGCGCCCTATCTGGCCGACAGCGTGGCCGGATTCTGGCGCAGATGGCATATCTCTCTGACTTCGTGGTTCAAGGATTATCTCTACATCCCGCTCGGAGGTAACCGGCACGGTAAGGTTCGCAAGTACATCAACATCATGATCGTGTTCCTGGTGAGCGGACTGTGGCACGGTGCATCGATGGCCTTCGTGATATGGGGAGGGATCAACGGCCTGTACCAGGTGATCGGGGCTTTCTTAAGCCCTTTGAGAAAAAATGTACCCAAGGCGGTCCGTGTGATCACCACCTTCATCCTCGTCGACTTCGCATGGCTTTTCTTCCGCGCGGGAGATATGAGTAAGGCAGCTCTCGTGCTGAAAAATATGTTCGCCGCATCAGTCACCCCGGCGGCATCGGATATGACAGAGATGGCTCATTCTGCCGGCGGCCTGCGGATCTTCACCGACGGCTCGATATTCGAATGCGGCCTAAACCCCGCGAACTTCGTATGCCTGATAGTCTGCCTGCTGATACTTCTCATTTCGGACATCTGCAGGGAGCGCGGCATCCGTATCAGACAGGCCATATGCAACCTGCGCTGGTGGTTCAGGCTGCCCGCGATAGTGATCATCATCTGCGCGATACTTGTATTCGGTATATGGGGCTCTGCGTACGACGCGGCCGGCTTCATATACTTCCAGTTCTGACGAACTGCTGCGGTCCTATTTCACAGCCGTATATAAAATGAACACATTTACTGTTACACAGAAAAGAATACTGACAACCCTCGCCACGATCATCCTTCTGATCGCGGCCCTCTTCGGCCTCACGCGCCTGCTCGAGGACAAGATTTCCTATCGTGAGAAAGGAGATTACTTCGCAGCAGACGGTGACTACGATGTGTTTTTCTTCGGTGTGAGCCACGTGCAGAATGGTGTGCTCCCCATGGAAATGTGGCGTGAGTACGGCATCAGTTCATATAACTGGGGCTATTCCAATTCGACCCCGGCGCAGAACTACTATCTCCTCCGCGAGGTGCTTAAAAAATCCGAACCGAAGGTTGTGGTGCTCGATGTCAACGGTATCGTGGAGTATGAGGATAAGGGCAACGGCAAGTACGACCGCGAGTCGCTGATGTCGTCTCACGTGGTCTTCGACCGGTTCCCGGTTTCTGCGGACAAGTTCGTGGCGGTGAACGATCTGTTCGATGACTATGACGGACGCGCGGATTTTCTCTGGGATTTCATTATCTATCACAACAGATGGGATAAGCTCACGCGCGAGGATCTGGGTGCATACACGGTCAATCCCGAGCGCGGCGCGAAGTCGCTCGCGGGCATCTCGCATACCGGCATCCAGCTGATCCCTCAGGAAGAAAAGATCACGAACCTCGAGGACTACACCTGTTACGGGTATTTCATCAAGACACTTGATATGTGCCGTGAGAAAGGCATCCCGGTGCTGTGCGTATGCCTGCCGCACATCATGGATGAGACCAGCCAGCGTGTGGCCAACACCATGGGAGACGTGGTCGCGCAGTACGATAACGCCGCCTACCTCAACATGCTCTACGACAATCTCCTGGCTTACAGCATAGACACATATATCGACGGCGGACATGTAAACTACGCCGGTGCGTGCAAGACCACGAGCCGACTCGGAGAGTACCTCAGGAATAATTACGATCTCCCGGATCACAGCGACGATCCCCTGTGGCAGGCGGATTATGAGAAATATCTGGACTTCAGGAGAAAGACACTTGCGGAGCAGGATCAGCTGTCCGTGTATCTCATGCTTTTAGAGGATCCCGGGGTGGATGTTGATATCGAGTTCTGCGATGAGAACATATGGTACTCCGAGACCATCGCTAGTGAGGTATATTTCGGAGGCCTGGAGCCGCAGCCCGGTACCGCACCTTCGGATGATTCAGTCGCACATACCGTCATCCACTCAGCCGACGGATCCGTATATGACGAGGCATGGTGGGTGATCGACGAGGGTATCGAGTCCGATGATATCGGCGACAGGATCGTCCGTCTCAGGTAAAGCCGGCCTTACCGGCCCGAGTCAACGGAGACAGTCCCCATTGACTCCTCAAGACCGCGGCGCTCATATGTGGTATACTTAATAGTCAGGATATTTTGATCAGAGAGGAGGCACTGATCCGTGGCAAATGCGCATGTCTCATTTAGGGATGACGGCAGACTCAAACTGCTCATCATAGTCGGTACCAGACCGGAGATCATCCGCTTAAGCGAGGTGATAAAGAAGTGTCGTAAATATTTCGATACGATACTGGCCCATACCGGACAGAATTATGATTACAGCCTAAACGGCGTGTTCTTCGAGGACCTGAAACTCGATGCACCCGAGGTATATATGGATGCGGTCGGTGACGATCTGGGCGCGACGATGGGCAACATCATCGATAAGAGCTACAAGCTCATGACCGACATACAGCCCGATGCTGTCCTGGTCCTGGGTGATACCAACAGCTGTCTCTCCGTGATCGGAGCGAAAAGACTTCACATCCCGATCTTCCATATGGAGGCCGGCAACAGATGCAAGGACGAGTGCCTGCCCGAGGAGACCAACCGACGCATCGTGGATATCATTTCCGATGTGAACATGGCTTATTCCGAGCATGCACGCAGGTATCTCGCCGAGTGCGGACTCCCGAAGGAGAGAACTTTCGTTACAGGATCCCCGATGGCGGAAGTGCTGACGGCCAACCTCCCGCAGATAGAAGCAAGCGATGTGCTCACGCGTCTTTCTTCGGAGACAGGCGTGAACCTTGAACCCCGTAAATACATCCTTCTCTCTGCTCACAGAGAGGAGAACATCGATACAGAAGAGAACTTCAAGTCCCTTTTCACAGCCATCAATAAGATGGCGGAGAAGTACGACATGCCCGTACTCTACTCGTGTCATCCGCGCAGCCGTAAGCGGCTTGATGAGAGCGGGTTTACGCTAGACTCACGCGTGATCGCGCACGAGCCCCTCGGATTCCATGACTACAACTGCCTCCAGATGAACGCATATGCTGTTGTATCCGACTCGGGTACATTGCCTGAGGAGAGCAGTTTCTTCTTAAGTGCGGGACATCCGTTCCCGGCCGTGTGCATCAGGACCAGTACCGAACGTCCCGAGGCGATCGACGCGGGAGACTTCGTGATAGCGGGCATCGATACAGACAGTCTGTTGCAGGCAGTGGAGACCGCAGTGACCATGAACGACAGCGGAGATCTCGGCGTGCCCGTGCCCGTTTACACCGATACCAACGTATCGAATAAGGTAGTGAAGATCATCCAGAGCTACACCGGCATCGTCAATAAGATGGTGTGGCGCAAATCATAATCCGGAGGCAGCATGAGCGTACAGGTACCTTTCGTCAGCTTCAGACCGATGGAGCAGGAATTAAATACCGAACTTCGCGAAGCGTTCGACCGCGTGCTTACGAACAGCTGGTACATCCTCGGAAAAGAGGATACGGCTTTCGAGGAGGCTTTTGCGCGCTTCGTAGGGACGGATCATTGCATCGGATGCGGTAACGGCCTCGATGCGCTCATCCTCTCACTCAAGGCCCTCGGCATCGGTGAGGGAGATGAAGTTATAGTCCAGTCGAATACATATATCGCGACTGTGCTGGCAATCACCTATGTGGGGGCGACTCCCGTGCTCGTGGAGCCCGACATCCGCACATATAACATCGATCCCTCTTTGATAGAAAAGGCGATAACGCCTAAGACCAAGGCTATCATGCCGGTACATCTCTATGGGCAACCCTGCGATATGGATCCGATCATGGAGATCGCGCGTAAATATGATCTCAAGGTGGTCGAGGACTGTGCACAGGCACATGGAGCGGTGTACTTATCCGCGAGCGACCGTGCTGCCGGTGCATGGAAAAAGGAGGACGGCGACTTTTCTTCGGGACGCAGGGTCGGCACATTCGGCGACTCCGCCGGTTTCAGCTTCTATCCCGGTAAGAATCTCGGTGCACTCGGCGACAGCGGAGCAGTCACGACTTCGAATAACGAACTTGCAGACAGGATCCGTGCCCTGGCAAATTACGGATCGGATTATAAATACCATTTCATATATAAAGGACAGAACTCCAGGCTCGATGAACTGCAGGCAGCATTTCTTGCAGCCAAGCTTCCCGAGCTCGACAGGATGAATGCTGAGCGCAGACGTATAGCAGCTGATTATATGGAGGGTATTACCAACCCCGATATCATACTGCCTTACGTGCCTGATTATGCGGTGCCTGTATGGCACATATTTGCGATACGTACCGGGAGGCGAGACGAACTCGCAGACTACCTGCGCGAGCGCGGTATAGGCACCATGATGCATTATCCGATACCGATCCATATGCAGGAGTGCTACAGCGAGGCAGCCCGTGTCAGAGCAGGCCACGATTACGCGGCTATGCCGGGGTGCGAGAACCTGCACGATAACCTGCCGTACCGCGAGGGTGACCTGCCGCTTGCGGAGGAGATCAGCCGTACCGAACTCAGTCTCCCGATGTACTACGGAATGACAGATGAGCAGGTGGCACATGTTATCGAGGGTGTGAATTCGTTCAGGTAGAAAAGAAAGTGTCCCTCAGCCCGGATATGTTGATATGAAACGGATGGATCACGTTTATAAGGAGTATTACTTTGGAGATCAGAACCTATACATTCGAAGCACACGGTGACGACCGCGGTCAGCTCGTCTCACTCGAGGAATTCAAGAATATCCCTTTTGATATCAAGAGGGTCTACTACATGTACAAGACCGTGGCAACAGCGGTCAGGGGACATCATGCTCACAAGTCTCTCGAGCAGATCCTGATATGTGTTCACGGCAGCTGCAAGATACATCTCGACGACGGACGTGAGACGGCAGAGGTCGTGCTCGACAAGCCTTATGTCGGTCTGTATATCTCCAACAACATGTGGCGAGAGATGTATGATTTCAGTGATGATGCAGTGCTCATGGTGCTGGCATCACAGCTGTATGACGAGTCGGATTACATCCGCGATTATGATGAATTCAAGCAGTTCGTAGGCGCGCAGGGCTAATGAAAGGGGGAAGAATATGGCAGCTCAATATAAAGCGAATGAGATTGCAAGTCTGTTTATTCAATTAGCGAATGGACTTCCCAATAATCATATAGACAACCTGAAACTGAACAAACTTTGCTATTACGCACAAGGATGGCACCTGGCCAGATATGATAAACCGTTGTTTCAGGAGGATATACAGGCATGGGATTACGGACCGGTTATACCTGAGGTTTATCGCACGTATAAAGCGTGTGGAGGTAGCCCTATACAGGAGCCGGTCGAAGAGTTCGATGAGAGTAATCTGTCTGCTGAAGCATTGGCAGTATTGACGGATGTTTATATGAATTATGGACGATTCACTTCTGCAGCTCTTATAGATATGACGCATAGACCGGGAACTCCTTGGGAAAGAGTGTACGAGCCTCAGATGAATCATGTGATATCTACGAATTCCATGAGGGACTATTTTGTGTCCTGCAGAGAGATGACGGAACCGGAATATGATTTTTCCCCTGAGCATATTTCAACCGGGATACTGTCTGATGAGGATGCAACTTTATGATGTCATCCGGTACTGATCATTTCGCCGGATAAGATGCTGGTATTGAAGATAACAACTCATCATCACAGTGATAAACCTAAGCCATATGAATACGAGCTTTTTCAGTGGAAAGAAGCTGGCTTGACTGCACAGTCATATGTTCAGTGTGATCGTTTTATATCGTTGAGTGATGACCGCTTCACCGGTAGAGTATACGGCAAACTAAAGATGGTGGATATAGTGGGAGTTAAGGCTATGATGAAGTACCATGGTCTTATTAAATGAAAAGGGAACCATCCGCTTTCGCGGATGGATACTAAAAAAGGAGGGAGTATAGATATGGCAGAAAATAACAAGTGGCGTTGCAGAGCTGAGGACCTGAAAGGAACTCAGACAGAGAAGAATCTGCAGGAGGCTTTTGCCGGGGAATCACAGGCACGCAATAAGTACACATACTTCGCATCCAAGGCAAAGAAAGAGGGATATGTACAGATATCCAACATCTTCACCGAGACTGCAGCCAATGAGAAGGAGCATGCGGAGATCTGGTACAAGATACTGACCGGGATCGGTAGTACGGTTGACTGCCTGCGTGAG
>CAJOID010000062.1:11287-12609 GCA_905234595.1 uncultured Lachnospiraceae bacterium
AGGTTTCGATGAGATAGCAGAGCTCTTCGAGGCAGTAGCCGCTATTGAGAAGGAACATGAAGAGCGCTACAGGAAGCTGCTCAAGAATATCGAGGACAAGATCGTGTTCTCGCGTGACGGAGATGCCATCTGGCAGTGCTCGAACTGCGGACATATCGTAGTCGGCAAAGATGCACCCGAGGTATGCCCTGTATGTAATCATGCGCAGGCTTACTTCCAGTTGAAGGCGGAAAACTATTAAAGCGTTATCAGGAGGTATCGAGCCATCGCTTCGAATATAGATTGCAGGCGAAACTCGACGCTATTCGTTACCGGGAAGCTTATTCCACGATGAGTAAATTCATTCAAGAAAAGGAGGCTCAATATGAAATTCTACAAATGTGAGACATGCGGAAACATCATAACCAAGTTGAACGATTCGGGTGTGCCCGTAGTATGCTGTGGCAAGCCCATGACAGAACTGGTACCCGGCTCTGTGGATGCTGCTCAGGAGAAGCATGTACCTGCAGTTACCGTATCAGGTAATAAAGTATCTGTTCAGGTCGGAGAAGTAGAGCATCCCATGCTCGATGAACACTATATTCAGTTCATAGTTCTGGAGACAGCTACCGGATTCCAGAAGAAGACTCTCAAGCCCGGCGAGAAGCCCGTTGCAGAGTTCGTACTTGCAGACGGGGAGAAGGCAGTGGCAGTATACGAGTACTGCAACCTCCACGGCCTGTGGGTGAAGGAGATCTAAATCACGCTGTGGCGATAAAACGCGGCGGTGATCCATACCTACATCAGTGAAGTGTATCTGCCCGCTGATGACCGTCAACCCCTTAGCCGCTACGCGGTGCTTCGCAGGGTTGACTGCCATCGGCGGGCAGATTCTGTGTGATCAGGCAGGTATGGATCATCAGGTGCCACAGGCACCTGATATTACTGCGCGCGAGCAGAGGCGGCTCGTCGGGTCGTCTAATTGCGCGGATTACGGGTCAACCGCCTGAAACAGGTGTTTTGACCGTAGTCATTGGCCCGCGGAGAAGAGCCGGCTACGGGTAAACTTGCGGCGCGGGATGCTAAACCCGTAAATCTGCATCAAAAACTGTCAGGGTGAGGTGAGAACTGAGAAGGCGACTAAGATGAGAGTGCCGGAATTACGGGTCAACCGCCTGAAACAGGTGTTTTGACCGTAGTCATCGGCCCGCGGAGAAGAGCCGGCTACGGGTAAACTTGCGCCGCGGGTTGCTTAACCCGTAAATCCGCACAGAAAACTGTTTGGATTAGGTGAGAAGTGAGAAGGCGACTAAGATGAGAGTGCCGGAATTACGGGTCAACCG
>CAJOID010000063.1 GCA_905234595.1 uncultured Lachnospiraceae bacterium
TCTGCGATGCGATCTGATCCGTGTGGAAGTCGATTCTTCCGCAGGACTCCCCTGTTTTCAGATGGTAGGATATCTCGGAAGCGAAGTAAAGGAAGCCCGGGAGCGTGTTAAGGTCGCCCTCAAAAACAGCGGGTACGCTCTGCCCGCATCATGCATAAATGTCAATCTATCCCCCGCCAATATCAGAAAATCCGGCACTTCATATGACCTGCCCATAGCCATCGGCATACTGGCCGCCACCGGCCAGATACCCCCGCAGGATCCGGAAAGCACCCTGTTCATCGGCGAGCTCGGTCTCGACGGCGATATCCGGAGCGTACGCGGGATACTACCCATAGTACGCGAAGCCTCCCTGCACGGGATCAGGCGGGTCATAATCCCGGACTCAAACATAAACGAGGGATCGCTCGTCCCGGGCGTAGAAGTCCTCGGCGCAGCTCACCTGCGCGAGGTCTGCGATCACCTGAATGCACCGCCGGATACGGCTGCGGGTATCCTGCACCGAGCGGAACGCTTCGATATAGAGCATTATCTTAACCGTACCGTATCCGATGCCCCGGATTTCTCCGACGTACAGGGACAGGTTACGGTCAAACGGGCCGCCATGGTCGCCGCGGCGGGATTCCATCACATACTGATGATAGGACCTCCCGGTTCAGGCAAGACCATGATAGCCAAACGTATACCGTCCATCCTCCCGCCGCTGACTCCCGAAGAAGCTCTGGAAGTAACATCGGTATATTCGGTCGCCGGAATGCTGGGAGCGGGCGAACCGCTCGTGTCCGCACGTCCTTACATGGCTCCTCACCACACGGTGACCGAACAGGCTCTGGCAGGAGGCGGATCGACACCGCGTCCGGGGATCATATCCCTGGCACACAGAGGCGTGCTTTTTCTCGATGAGATGACCGAGTTCGACAGATCCACGCTCGACATCATGCGCCAGCCTCTGGAAGATAAGCAGATACGTATCATCAGAAATGCGGGCTCGTACACATACCCGGCGGACTTCATGCTGGTAGCGGCCTGCAATCCCTGCCCCTGCGGTTACTATCCGGACATGAACCGGTGCAGGTGCACAGAGCCTCAGGTCAGACGTTATATCAATCACATATCGGGGCCTCTGCTCGACCGTATAGACATATGCTGCGAGGTGGAGGCCATCGAGATCTGTCATCCGGAGACTTACGCAGGGAGCAGCTCCATGTCAAGTGCCGCGATGCGTGAGCGCATATGTATCGCCAGGGATCGGCAGTCGCACAGATTCCGCGGGATGAACATCCGTTTCAACGCCGAGATGTCAGGCAGGGACATAGAGAAGATATGCACTCTGGGCAGTGCGGAACAGCTGCTCATCAGTTCGGCATACGACACTCTCGGCCTGTCCGCACGCAGCTATCACAGGATACTCAAAGTCGCACGGACGATCGCGGATCTGGAGGATAAGGATGATATATCGGAAGAGCATCTGTCCGAAGCACTGTTCTACCGCACCAGCGGTTCCAGATACTGGGGCAGATGACATCACGCGCAGTCACGATCATATGAAATCGGAAAGGGATCATTATATATGGAAGAAATACTGTATGCATACTGGCTGTCCAATCTCGACGGTGTCGGGAGTGCGACCGTAAGAACACTGCTTGAATACGCAGGCAGTCTGGAGGATATATGGAAACTCACACCCGCGGAACTGAACTCCGGAGAACTGAAACTTAAGACACCCGTAAAACAGCTTATACTCTCATCGAGAGATGAATCCGCCGTAAAGAGAAGTTATGATGATATGCTGCGCTCGGGCATCATCTTCTGCCACTCCCGCCATCCCCTGTATCCGCAGAGATTAAGAAACATCTACGACCCTCCGTTGTGGATATATGCGAAAGGACGCCTGCCTGATCCCGAAGCCATGAGCATAGCCATAGTCGGTGCCCGTAACTGCTCCGGATACGGCCGCATGATGGCGGAAAAGCTCGCACAGGCTCTCGCTCGCGCCGGTTTACCGGTCATAAGCGGTATGGCCAGGGGAATAGACGGCATCGCACAGGAGGCAGCTCTTGAAGCAGGCGGTTATTCATGCGGTGTGCTGGGATGCGGTGTAGACATATGCTATCCCGAGGGAAACAGGAAACTGTACGACATGCTCTGCTCATCGGGCGGGCTGATATCCGAATATCACCCGGGAGTCGCTCCCCAGAGCGGACAGTTCCCTTTGAGAAACCGTATCATATCGGCGTTGTCCGATATAGTCATCGTAGTGGAAGCCAGAGAACGTTCGGGTTCTCTCATCACGGCAGATCAGGCTCTCGAGCAGGGGCGCGATGTCTATGCTCTCCCGGGACGCATATGTGACTCACTCAGTCAAGGATGCAACAGACTCATACGTCAGGGCGCTGGGGTCATCACGTCAGTACAGGATTTCCTGAAGGAGATCGCCGTATATCATGCTCCGGAAGAAGACCGGCATCCTTCGGCAGACGGCTGTGTGCGCCCGCAGGACGTACAGCTGACCCTGGCGGCATCCGGACTGCTCTCGGCGGACGAAAAAAAACTCCTGTCCGTCATGGATTACTACCCGAAAAGTGTGGGAGTCCTCCAGAACGGGACAGGATTTGATGCGGTAAGACTATATCCCCTTCTCATGCAGCTCTCCATGAAAGGATACATCCTGCAGCAGGGAAGCCACTATATGCTGAAACCTTAGACCTTATTGGCCATGGTCTCCTTGTTCTGAGCAAACTCGATAGCCGTTTCCCTGGATATCCGGCCTTCCCTGAAGAGTTTGATCAGGGCGTCGTCCATGGATATCATGCCTCTCGAGGCACCGGTCTGTATCTGTCCGGCCAGCATGTTTACATTACCGTCATGTATCGAATGGCGGATAGCCGGATCGGGATACATGAGTTCGAATGCCGCTATACGTCCTCTCCCGTCTGCGGTAGGTACGAGCTGCTGTGATATAACGGCCTGAAGGACGTTGGACAGCTGTATCTTGACCTGCTGCTGCTGATGGGACGGGAATATATCTATGATCCTCTCCACCGTGGAAGGAGCATTCATGGTATGCAGCGTGGACAGCACCAGGTGGCCGGTCTCTGCAGCGGTTATGGCAACGGACATGGTATCATAGTCTCTCATCTCGCCGACCTGGATGACATCGGGGTCTTCTCTCAGGGCAGCTCTGAGTGCATAGGCATATGACTGTGAATCCAGTCCGATCTCACGCTGGTTGACTATGGACTTATCATGTCTGTGCAGATACTCGATGGGATCCTCAAGCGTGATGACATGTGCATCCCTGGTCTTGTTGATCCTGTCGATTATGCTGGCCAGCGTAGTTGATTTACCCGATCCGGTAGGTCCGGTAACAAGCACGAGGCCTCTTTTGCATTCTGCCAGATTGACCACAGATTCGGGCAGTCCCAGAGCAACGGGATCGGGTATATCCGTTCCCACCAGTCTGAGAGCCATGGCGATCGAACCTCTCTGTTTGAACACATTGACACGGTAGCGGCCGACATGCAGTACGGAGTATGACATATCATACTCGCCTCTCTCCTCAAACAGGGACATCTGCTTTTCATCCATTATGGAACTGGCGATGGCCAGAGTGTCGGGCGGCATGAGTCTCGCGGTGACTTCATGGCCTTCCTCATCATAAGCAGGCAGGCTGAGAAGTCTGCCGTTCACGCGCATCTTGGGCGGTATTCCGACAGTCAGATGTATATCGGAGGCACCGGCCTCCACAGCTGTGGTAAGTAACCTGTTAATGTCTATCATTGATCGTCCTCCCCGCCGGTATATGTCCCGTCTGTCTGCGCTATATCACCGGCATGACCGTCAAGCAGATCCCTGCTCATCACGTGTCTGTTATCGAGCGTCTTCATGATACCCGTAACTTCTATATCACCATACATGTATGTATCCGCCAGATTCATGATAGTGTTGTCCCTGAAGCACAGTACCATGGGACGTAATATATTCCTGGGATTCTCCTGCAGGATGAGTGCCGTGTCACCGGTGCTCAGGACTACGCTTATGCCTTCGGAAAGTATGTTTATACCGTCTATGAGTGCCTTGACCGCTCTCTCATCGAAGATCTTGGGAGCAGCCTGCATATTGCGGAGCACATCAAGCTCCGACTCCGGCTTGCCGCCGAACCTCATCGCCGTGAGTGTATCGAAGTACTCGGCCACTACCATGATCTTGGTACCTTCGACGAGCTTCATATTCGGACGCTCGCGTCCCTCTCTGTAGCACTGAAGTATGGTCAGGCTCTGTGCGGCTATACGCTTTACATTGGGCGAGCTCTGGAACATTTCATCCAGAATATCGAATCCCTCGAGCTGATAGTTCTCAAGCGCACGCACATCCTGAATATCGCGGTCTTCCTTGTCCCTCAGTTCGGCCGGAGCCATAAGCTTGCCGATATCATGTACCACAGCGGAAGTGATGGTATCTCTCATCTCCTCGTTCCTGAGGCCGTACTTATGTCCGATGATCGCACACAGCATGCTCACGTTCAGGCAGTGTCTGTATATATAGTCCTCTTTGGTACGCAGGCTCTGGGCGAAATTGATCTTTTTATCCAGAAGTCCGTATCCCTTGGTGATATCGGCGACTATATTGGGGAGTTTGATGAACTTCCTGTTGTTGAGCATGGAATTGAGTTCATCCTGTATGGCGAATGAGTTGATAGTCTGAAAACGTTCAAACTCAATATCCTCCGGAGTCATCGGAGGAGCCGGCTCGGCCGGTTCGAGCACAAACAGCCCTATCAGTCCGAAGTTCCTGATACTGTCTATTCCGTTTTGATTGAGTTTGGAATCTCTCTCAAAGAGCAGGACACCTTTCTTGGAATAGATAGGTCTCGCTATCCTCATTCCGGGCTTCAGATCTTCCATTTTAACGAATTGCATGATTCCCCCCTGCGTACTTACAGAAATTTTGCAAAAACATAATTACTTATATCAAGTCCCCGACCGGTAAGGCGGTATACGTCTCCCTCATCAAGGATAAGTCTGTCTCTGATACACTCTTCCAGCTGATGCGCATATACATCCGTGACCGGACGGCCGAACTTCTCACTAAACCCCGTCTTGCTGATACCGGCAGTCATCCTGAGTCCCAGGAACATATACTCCGCCATCATATCCGCTTCGGTCAGAGGAATGCTCTCCACGCATCTTATTCCGCGCAGATACTCCTCTATGCTGTCTGTATTCTTAAACCGGACACCGTCAGCACAGGATGCCGCTCCTATACCGAATCCGATATAATCACCGCCGCGCCAGTACACTGTATTGTGTCTGCACGCACGGCCGGGGCGGGCATAATTGGATATCTCGTATCTGTCATATCCGGCCTGTCCAAGCAGTGATGCGGTCAGATGATACATGTCACGGTCCGTATCCTCGTCGACCCAGTCATACTCATCACGGTGTTCATCGAAATAAGTGCCTTCCTCCAGCTGAAGACTGTATGCCGATATATGCTCGGGTCCCAGACCGCACACATATTCAAGAGTATCTCTCCAGGTGCCGGTCGTCTGGCCCGGTATGGCCGATATCAGGTCGATGTTGATATTGTCGAATCCCGTTTCCCTGGCTGCGCGGAATGTCTCTTCAAAATCCGCGACCGTATGTATCCTCCCGAGCACTTCAAGTTCATGATCGTGTGCGGACTGCAATCCTATGCTCAGCCGGTTCACACCGTACTCACGATAGCGGGCCAGCTTATCCCCGTCCGCACTGCCGGGGTTGACCTCGATGCTGATCTCGGCATCGTCTGCTACATCGTATTCACTCCGCACGATACCCATCAGATCACCGATCATGCCTGCCGGAAGAAGCGACGGCGTCCCCCCGCCTATATATATGCTCGATACTCTGCGTCCGGCCAGGTCTCCGGCCGAATCGCCTATCTCACGTCCCAGCTGATCGATATATCTGCCCGTAAGATGCGATCTGTCTGCAAAAGACAGGAAGTCACAGTATCTGCATTTGCGGGCGCAGAACGGGATATGGATATACAGTGCCAGATCATTCATCGTCAAGTTTCAGAACACTCATGAATGCCGCCTGCGGAACCTCCACGGTCCCTATCTGCCTCATGCGCTTTTTACCCTCTTTCTGCTTCTCGAGCAGCTTCTTCTTACGGGTAATGTCTCCGCCGTAACACTTGGCGAGCACATCCTTACGCATGGCCTTCACGGTCTCACGGGCTATGATCTTGCCGCCGACCGCTGCCTGTATCGGTATCTCGAAGAGGTGACGCGGTATCTCGTCTTTCAGTTTGACACACATCTTACGCCCGCGCTCATATGCCGAATCCGCATGTACGATGAAGCTGAGGGCATCAACCTCCTCGCGGTTGATCAGAATATCGAGTTTGACCAGTTCAGCCTTTTCATATCCTTTGAATTCATAATCAAAAGATGCATACCCTCTCGATCTGCTCTTAAGCGCATCAAAGAAATCGTAGATGATCTCATTTAACGGCAGCTCATACTTGAGCAGTGCTCTGGTACTCTCTATGTATTCGGTACTGATATAGCGGCCGCGTCTCTCCTGACACAGCTGCATGATGGAACCTATGAACTCGCCGTTCACCATGATCTCGGCGCTCACCACCGGTTCCTCCATGTAATCTATCAGATTCGCCTCCGGCAGGTTGGAGGGATTGGTCAGTTCTATGACCTCACCGTCGGTCTTGTGGACCCTGTATACAACTCCGGGTGCGGTAGTCACAAGGTCAAGATTGTACTCGCGTTCAAGTCTCTCCTGGATGATCTCCAGATGCAGCAGTCCGAGGAATCCGCACCTGAATCCGAATCCCAGAGCGATTGAAGTCTCGGGTTCATAATTGAGCGAGGCATCGTTTAACTGCAGTTTCTCAAGAGCATCTCTCAGATCCGGATATTTCGCTCCGTCCGCGGGGTACATACCGCAGTAGACCATTGAATTGACTTTTTTGTATCCGGGCAGGGGTTCGGCGCACGGTCTGTCATCATCGGTGACCGTATCACCCACCCTGGTCATCTTTACATTCTTGATCGAGGCTGTGATATAGCCTACCATACCGGCGGAGAGTTCTTCGCAGGGATTATATGCTCCTGCTCCGAAGAAGCCCACTTCCACCACTTCTTCACAGGCACCGGTCGCCATCATCCTGATGCGGGTTCCTTTGCGTACCCTGCCTTCTCTGATCCGGCAGAAAATGATCACTCCCTTATAGGAGTCATATACCGAATCAAATATCAGTGCCTTGAGCGGAGCGTCCGGGTCTCCCTGCGGTGCGGGGATCTTCTCCACGATCGCCTCCAGCACCTCATCTATCCCTATGCCCTGCTTCGCACTGATAAGGGGCGCATCCTGCGCTTCTATGCCTATGCAGTCTTCTATCTCATCCTTGACCCTGTCGGGATCGGCACTTGGCAGGTCTATCTTATTGATCACGGGGAATACATCCAGATCATGATCCAGGGCCAGATAAACATTGGCCAGAGTCTGTGCCTCTATACCCTGTGCGGCATCCACGACCAGTATGGCTCCGTCACACGCCGCCAGCGATCTTGACACTTCGTAATTGAAGTCCACATGTCCGGGGGTATCTATCAGATTGAATATATACTCCTCGCCGTTACGGGCTTTATAAACCGTACGTACCGCCTGTGATTTGATCGTGATACCGCGCTCGCGTTCCAGATCCATGTTGTCCAGAACCTGCTCCTGCATCTCACGGCTGGTCAGCAGCCCCGTAGCTTCTATGATTCTGTCTGCCAATGTGGATTTGCCGTGGTCTATATGCGCCACTATACAGAAATTCCTGATATGCTGCTGATCCACTTATGACACCTCTGCCTGAGCCATGCCGCCTGCTCCTGTTATCCGCCGGTTACGTATACCATATATAGTCATCAGATAAGGGTAAAAAACCATCCTGACACAATATGTTCCATATTTATACCCATACACTTTAAAATAATAACATATCATCAAAAAAAAATATACATAACGCGCGTATTTTCAACATTTTTTAGCCAAAAAAGTTTTGAAAAAATTCAGCGTTTTATGGTACAATTATCATACATTTCGCGAAAGGAGAAGGTACAGTGTTTGCAGTAGGTGATTACGTAATGAAGACCAGTAAGGGTGTATGCCACATAGATGACATTACTCACCTCGATATGGCCGGTGTTGACAGAGATAAACTCTTCTATGTGATGACCCCCCTTGACGGCAAGGGCTCAACACTGTATGTCTCTGTGGATGCCGATAAGAGCAGCATCCGCGCGGCTATGACCAAAGGTCAGGCAGAGGAAGTGATCGATCAGATCCCCAATATTGAGGAAGCGTGGGTCGAGAATGACAAACTCAGGGAACAGTGTTATAAAGACGCGGTCAGAAGCGGCTCTCCCGAAGCACTCGTCGGGATAATCAAGACCATCTATTCCCGCAAGAAACTCAGAGAGGACCAGGGCAAAAAAAACACCGCCGTTGACGAGAGATACTTCAAGCAGGCGGAAGAACTGCTTTATGCGGAGATCGCATTTGCTCTGGACATGGATAAAGATGAAGTCTGCGATTACATCACGACACGTATACGCGGACGTAAGACCAAGACCAAAGTATCCTGACACCGTCACGGTCCTCATATCCGGAAACGAAAACAAGCCCCCGTTACCGGGGGCTTAATCATTCTATATGTATCGCGTGCGTCACATTTGTGCTACTGCACCGGCAAGTCTTGAAACCTTGCGTGACGCATTATTCTTATGATACACACCCTTGGTGCTGGCCTTATCTATAGCAGAAGTAGCAGCGGTAAGAGCTTCTGTTGCAGCTGCCTTATCGCCTGACTCTACAGCGGCCTCGACCTTCTTGATAGCGGTCTTAACACCTGACTTGATGGCCTTGTTGCGCTCAGTCTTGGTCTGTGTAACCAGAATACGCTTCTTAGCAGATTTGATATTAGCCACGATCTTTCCTCCTCAAATAATAAAACTAAAACGTGCGGAATCTATTGTATGCGAGATACAGCCCGCATGTCAAGAGATTTTTGATATCCTGCGGAAGTTTTATGTCCTCTTCAGACCTCCAGCAGCAGATACCGTCCGTCTCCCACCTCTATGATCTCGGGCATCGCGAATATCTCCTCTTCGCTCAGGCCCTCCGTATCCACTCCGACCTCATCGAGATACTCCATGACCTCTCTGCGCGTATCGGCTACAGCGGCCATGGTATCCTCCAGAAAAACCTCCACCTCCTCCGGGCTTTCGGCCACGGTTTCGGGATAAAGATCGAGCTGGTGCTCCAGAAAAGCTTTTATGACTTTATCATCGTACATGGTCCATACTCCTTATATACATCCGTGAGCTTTAAGTGCGTGGTAAAGGCGTGAGGCGGGCAGCCCCATAACGTTGTAATAGTCCCCGTACAGCGCGCTGACAAAAGGTGCCGCATATGACTGCACTCCGTATGCTCCGGCCTTATCCATGGGGTCTTTCGTAGCGATGTAGGCATCTATCTCCTCATCGGTCATTTCACAGAACTGCACATCCGTTTTCTCGTGGAAAACTACTGTCTTACGTCCGTCTCCGTCATCTGCTCCGCCGGCGTGAGGTCTTCTGATCACCAGAGATACGCCGGTATATACCTGATGTGTGCGTCCCGACAGGATGCCGAGCATCCGGCGGGCATCATCTTCATCGGCCGGCTTGCCCAGTATACGGCTGTCTATGCTTACTACGGTATCGGCTCCGATCACGCAGTATCCCTCCGATATGTCCGTATCGGGAGAAGCATCTATCTCATCGGCCACGCTAAGTGCCTTGCGTTTCGACAGCAGTTCAACGAGGTCTGTGGGATCGGTGAGTTCGGTTTCCTCATCGGCCCCCGATACGAGGATCTGTGCATCCACGCCTATTTTTTCCATTATCTCGCGCCGTCTGGGCGACGCGCTTGCCAGATATATCTTCATGTCTCTATACGGCTCCGTGCGGGTGTCCGGTCTCAGGCCGGAACACCCGGCTCTGGGCTGCTTCGCTCTTGATCCTGTCGGCTTCCATGACCGTCTCGCGGCTGAGCATCAGCTGGGCACAGATCTTTTCCTTGCCGCGCAGGTCTATGCGCCGGTAGTTACCGTCAGGCATCATCTCATGAGCTTTCAGCGTATCACGCAGCTGGATGTCCAGTATATGACTGAGGCGCTCCCTGAGTTCGGGTTTCTCCACCGGGAACATGATCTCCACACGTCTCTCAAGGTTTCTCGGCATCCAATCGGAGCTGGCCAGATAATATTCCTCTCTGCCGTCGTTGCAGAAATAGAATATCCTGGCGTGTTCCAGATAGTTGCCTACGATCGATCTGACCGTGATATTCTCGCTCACACCGGGGATACCGACTTTAAGGGAGCATATACCCCTGACGATCAGCTCTATCCGCACGCCCGCCGCCGATGCGGCATACAGTGCGGCGATGATATCAGGATCGCACAGAGCATTCATCTTGGCTATGATATGCGCCTCGCGTCCGGCCAGTGCATTCTCCTTTTCGCGGTCTATCAGGTATAAGAATCTGTCCTTGAGCCAGAGTGGAGCGACCGAGAGTTTATTCCACCCCCTGGGTTCCGAATAACCGCTCAGCATGTTGAATACCGCAGTGGCATCCTCTCCTATCAGTTCCGAACATGTAAACAGGCCGAGATCCGTGTACAGTTTCGCAGTCGTATCATTATAATTACCGGTGCTCAGATGCACATACCTGCGTATGCCGTCCTCTTCACGCCTAACCACGAGAGTGATCTTGGAATGTGTCTTTAGGCCCACGAGTCCGTAGATCACGTGACAGCCGGCATTCTCAAGCATCCTGGCCCATACGATGTTGTTCTCCTCATCGAATCTGGCCTTGAGCTCCACCAGCACTGTGACCTGCTTGCCGTTCTCGGCTGCTCTGGCAAGCGCCTTGATGATCGGTGAGTTACCGCTCACACGGTACAGGGTCTGCTTGATAGCCAGTACATCCGGATCGGATGCGGCGGAAGATACGAACCGGACCACCGGAGCAAAGCTTTCATACGGATGATGCATCAGTACATCCCCGCGTCTTATGACTTCAAACATGTCATCGACGCCATCGAAA
>CAJOID010000064.1 GCA_905234595.1 uncultured Lachnospiraceae bacterium
GCTTTAGGTTTTGTTTCTCAAAAAATAATCTTTAGAATTATTCAGAGATCGCACTGCTGTTTGATCATCAAATTTCTTTGATAACTTTTTCAAGGTTCACACGTCTCCCCCGCAAGGTGACGCAAATGATATCTTAACACTGAACAATTCCACCGTCAAGAAGTTTTTGATAGATTTCTCTTTTGGGCACACCTCTGTCGGACGCAACTTTCTTCATTGCATCCTTGCGATCCATGCCCTGAGACAGATACAGATCCATATGGTCTGCCAGAGACATGTCTTCCCATTGTCTTATCCTGGCCGCTCTTATCTCTCCGGGATCAATGCCTTCTATGACCAATACGTATTCGCCGCGGGGCTCCTCGGCCTGATACAGATCCACCGCATCGTCCAGTGTCGTGGGAATAACGGTTTCGAATTTCTTGGTCAGTTCACGGCATACCGTCATCTTACGATTGCCCAGCGCTTTCTGCAATTCGATCAGAGTACCCTTAAGATGATGCGGTGCCTCATAAATGACTATCGTCCGGTGTTCATCCTTAAGAGAATCCAGTACTCCGGCCCTTTCCTTTTTATCATATGGAAGAAAGCCTTCAAACACGAAGCGTCTTGTTGACAGTCCTGACAGAGTAAGCGCGGTGATACATGCGGCGGGGCCGGGCAGGGAAGTGACCGTTATCCCTTCCTCATGACATCTGCGCACGAGGACCTCCCCCGGATCGGATATGGCCGGAGTTCCCGCATCGGTCACCAGCGCTATATTCTTACCCTGCATCATCATCGATATGAGGGTATCTGCTTTTTCATATTTCTTATGTTCATGGTAGCTGGTCAGCGGCGTATCGATCTCCAGGTGATTGAGCAGCCGCAGACTGACTCTGGTATCCTCGGCAGCTACCATATCAACCTCGGCCAGCGTCTGCGCCACACGCATGGTTATATCACCCAGATTACCTATGGGTGTGGCACACAGATATAACATGCCGCGTGCCTGTCCGCTATCATTTCTTCCTGTATTATTAATATCCATAATCTCTGACCATCTCCTCAGAGTACACACCCTGTGAACTGAATACGATGAGAGGCTTCTCGACCTGCATACGCGGCTTTCCACCGCGGACTGCCTGGATCAGTACCATATTGGGTTCTTTGTCTGCATACGGATATACCAGCCTCATCCTCTTGGGTTCCAGATGGTATGCGCTGAGTGTCCTGATGATCTCCGCCAGACGGAACGGACGGTGAACCATATAGAAGCTCCCGCCTGTCCTGACCAGGTGGGCAGCTGCACTGACCACATCTTCCAGTGTGGCACACACCTCATGTCTGGCTATCGCCAGGTGTGAATCCGGATTCTTCAATCCGTGGTCGGCTATCATATAAGGCGGGTTGGAAGTAATCACATCAAAAGAAGCTGCTTCAAAGATCGAAGCGGCCTCCCTGATATCTCCGGTTACTATATCTATCCTGTGCGAAAGATCATTGAGTATGATGCTTCTTCGCGCCATGTCAGCGCTTTCAGGCTGAATCTCCAATCCGGTCAGATGCCCGGCTTCCGTCTTGGCCGACATCAATATCGGTATGATACCTGTACCCGTCCCGAGGTCCAGACATCTGTCACCCCGCGCCGCACCGGCAAACCCTGACAGCAGGACGGCATCCATACCGAAACAGAATCCCGAGGGATCCTGTATGATCCGGAGATTGCTCAATTCCAGATCATCAACCCTTTCATTCGCCTTGACCAGTCCTTCGTCAGGCATTCTGTCCTCCCCGGTTGTTACTGCTATTGCCGCCGTTGCCGGAGTTATTGCCGTTGGAGTTGTTGCCGGAATTTCCGTTGTTTCTGTTACGTCTGCGGTTACGGTTATTGCGTTTTCTCTGCTGATTACCGCCATTCTGCTCATTCCGGTCGCTTCTGTCATTCCGGTCGGCCCGCTCATTTCTGTCGTTGCGTTCCTGGCGTTCTCTTTTTACCGGACGTTCTACTTCTTCAGATACGGATTCCTCGTAGTCACTCTTTAACTGATCGGGTTTGGAAAGTTCCGCTCTCAGTTCCGCTACATCTTCCGGTTCAAGTGCCTTCAACTGTTCAAGCTCCTCTGCCGACAGCTCCAGTTTGCCTTTCTTACGGCGTTTCTTGAACCTTATCTCATCGGCATGATACTCCTTCATCTCCTTCTCATCGCCGTTCTGAACCAGTACCCGTACCGTCTCTCTGAATATATTGACACTCTGGACGATCCCGCGCTCTCCGAGAGCGGTCGTCACATAATCACCGGCACTGGGGAGTTTTCTGTTCTGCTCCTCATATACCTCTTCTTCATTATTCAGGCAGCACATTAATCTGCCGCACACGCCGGATATCTTGGATGGATTAAGACTCAGATTCTGTTCTTTAGCCATCTTGATAGATACCGGCACAAAGTCCGAGAGATAACTGTGGCAGCACAGCGGTCTGCCGCATATACCCATTCCTCCCAGGATCTTGGTCTCGTCTCTTACTCCCACCTGACGGAGTTCTATTCTGGTCCTGAATACTCCGGCCAGATCCTTGACCAGTTCACGGAAGTCCACGCGGCCCTCAGCAGTAAAATAAAACAGGATCTTGCTGTTATCAAATGTATATTCGGCATCTATCAGTTTCATCTCCAGATTATGCTCATGGATCTTCTTCTGACAGATCTTGTATGCGTCTTTTTCTTTTAGGCGGTTATCCGATGCCTGCTTAGCATCCGTCTCGGACGCAATACGCATGATAGGTTTGAGCGGTGCTACCACCTTGTCATCTTCCACCTCATAGGGGTCGTTCACACATGTACCGAACTCTATCCCTCTGGCGGTCTCAACAATGACATTTGTTCCTCTTTTTACTTCATATGTACCCGGCTCGAAGAAATAAACCTTACCGGCATTACGAAATCTTACACCTACAACTGTTTTCATTATCTATACACCTCTACCCTTCCGGGCGCCAAAACATGGCCTTTCTTTAAAATATTCAGGAATTCTCCTGTATCGCCAGCATAAGAAGCTCCATGGCCAGATCGTAATTAACATTGGCTTTCAGTCTCTTCTTCGCCTTATCTATAGCGTCTATGATCATCTCGATGCCTTCGTATGTACTTCTGTCGGCCACCCGGGTGATATACTGGATCTCATCATGGAAGATCAGCCCGTTGGCATCTCTCGTAGCTTTAAACATGAGAACATCACGGTACCATACGGAAATGATATCCAGGTAATCCGTGGTCTCAAACTTGTACTCACTGATCTGCTTTATGGCATTGGCCACTTCCACTATCTCCATCTCACGGATGTTGCGCAGCAGAGAAAGAGCCTCGGTCCTTACATTGTCAAACTCCTCACTGCATGCCAGCAGTTTGGCCTTACCTACATTTCCCCTTGCAAACGCTATGCACAGATCAGCCTTATCCGAACTCATGCCCAGTTCTCCGGTCAGATACTTGCGCATCTGGCTGTCCTTGACAGGCTTCATGTTCAATGTGATACATCTGCTCTGTATGGTGGGAAGCAACGCCTCCATCGAGGTGGTGAGCAACAGGATCACGCCATATGCCGGCGGTTCCTCAAGTGTCTTCAGCAGAGCATTCTGTGCAGCCGGAGTCATCTTCTCCGCCTCATTGCATATATACACTTTCCAGGGTGAAGAATACGGACGTATATTGATATCAGCACATATCTGATCTCTGATATCATCCACTCCGATGCTTCCGGGTTTCTCATGTGTCACATGAATTATATCCGGCTGATTATCGTTAGCAGCCTGCAGACACGACGGGCAGCTTCCGCAGGGCTTATCTCCCTCTCCGCTGCACTGAAGTGCTTTGGCAAAAAGATTGGCTATGTATTCCTTTCCGCTCGATCTCTCGCCGTTTATGATATATGCATGCCCCACATGTCCGCTGGATATAGCGCCGATCATGTGATCGCGTATCTGCTCCTGACCTATTATACTGTCAAATCCTGACATAGACTCACCTCTGTCTCATGTGAATATATCCAACAACAAACCTCTGATCTCGCCTATCTTCTCCAGGATAGCAAGATGGTCTTTTTCTTCCTTGACCAGTTCCTGCGCCAGAGAATCCAGATTCTCATCAACCAGTCTGATGATACCGTATACCCTGTGCCGGCCCTTGCGATCCAGGAAATTCTCTCTGGAAAAAGAGTGCGATCTCGAAACGATCTCATTCAGAAAACCCTTGACGAGTGTCCTGTACTTCTTCATATCACGGATATCGTGATGCTTGGCAAGCCGCTTACCCTGAAGCTCTATCTCCTCCATCATCTGAGTCAGAACCTGTTGGAGATCCGCTTCTTCTATCCGGCTGGCAAGCATAAACTTAAAGGCTCCGTCTGTCTCCTGCACAGCCTGAGTCTGTTCTACCGGTGTGGCTTGCTGTATCTGATTGACCTTAATATCCAATGATCCGACTCCTGCCTGTATGGCGGTCTTCTAAATATGATCTGCGATGAATCCTTTTACGGCAAGCAGGCATTTATCCAGATCTTCATTCTGAAATCTCTCCGTGATACCGGCCTCATCCAGTTTCTCATCACTGAAGTCTTCGGTATCGGCCAGAAATCTGCGGCACATCTCGGCATACTTCGGAACAGCCTGCTTATGTTCTCTGCGTACCGCACGGTCTATACGTATGGAATCATCCACCTCTATATATACGGGGATCACCTTATCGCTTCCCAACGATTCCTTAAGCTTAATATATGCCTCAAGCGTGCCAATGTATATATAATTACTGTCGGAAGACATCATTGCCTCATCACGGATGGTAAAATATCTCCATACGCCGTGAACCGTATCATATGATCTGTCCTCCAGTATCCGGCCATTGCGTCTGTACTCTTCGTAGTCCTCCTCGGTCACAAAATTATATTCTATTCCCGAATGTTCATTCTGACGAATGGGACGCGTTGTATACGGAACCATCACGGACAATCCGAGATCGTCATCCGCGAGCAGTTTCTTATATATGGTGTCTTTGCCCGAGCAGCTTTTGCCCATCAGGCATATAAGTTTATTCATCTCTTTCCACGACCATAACCCGACCGTCTCTGAGGCCGGTTATGCCTAGTCCTGTCTGTAATCCCCGATCGATCAGTCCGTAGACTTCATCGTCTATGATCTCACCCGGAACAATGAGCGGTACTCCGGGCGGATATAAACATATGTACGACGAACTGATACCGCCTATGATGTCCGGATCCCAGTGTCTTACGGTACTTCTGTGGCCGTATGCTTCTGCAGCTGACATGGCTGCCCACGGAACATATATCCTCTGCCGCTTCTCTCTATCCGCACACGGACGTCGTCCTTCCCGTTCGTCGGGTGTATCATCCTCAATGCCTGAATCAATCTTAAGAAGAGCCTCTTTCAATCTGTCAAAGGAGGAAGGCTCATCTACAGGGCTGAACATCGCCAGACAATAGTCCGTTCCGTACATTTCACACTGAATATGATAATCCCGAAGGAGTCCCATATACAGGTCTCTTCCCGAAAACGAAGAGGCTTTGGATCTGATGACCGCTTTCAGCGGATCCGAATGTTCAGCGGACAATAATCCCAAATGCTTCATGTCCGCAAGTTCTGTTCTGAATTTCTCCGACAGTGCTTTTACCCGGTCAAGATCTCCGCCAAGTCTGTCCTCCATGTATCCGAGGCATTCATCAATGCCTGCCATCAATACATAAGACGGAGAGCTTGACTGGAATACCTGCATATAATGCGAGATCCTGTCTACAGGTATCGGAGCTGAGGCCGTCGCAGCCCCGGCGGTCAGAAGCAACGCCGTCTGTGTGGGGGCCGGAAGCATTTTATGCAGGCTTACGACCGACAGATCCGCTCCTTCGCGCAGGGTGTTCGATCCGATTCCGAAACCCAGGTGTGCTCCGTGTGCACTGTCCGTGATCAGTACCATTCCGTGAGAATGTACCACGCGGGATATCCCAGCTATATCTGCCATCAATCCCTCATATGTGGGAGATGTGATCAATACGCACACAGCCTCGCTGTGTTCGGCACAGGCCTTCTCCACGGTATCCGCATCAGGCGGGAGAACGACTGAAGTGCCCGGCATGTATTCCTGTTCCAGATAAACAGGTTTTAAATGCCCCATCTCTATCGCATAGTAGACGGATTTATGAGAAACGCGTGGTATTATGATGGTGTCACCGGCTCTGCATACAGAGAGTATCGCCGCTTCGATGGCAGCCGTTGATCCGTTTACGGATATCCGGGCTTCCCCTGCTCCGTACAGATCGGAAGCTCTCTTCTGCATCTTAGCGATGATCCCGCCGGGATCATGCAGATCGTCAAATCCGTCTATTTCAGTGATGTCTATCCCATATATCCCACTCATTGCCGGGATCACATTGCTTCTCTTGTGTCCGGGCATATGCAGCGGCAGCATATCGCTTTTATTCAATTGACTCAGTCTTTCATAGAGAGTCACTTTATGCTCCGTCAGGACACGGGCCCCCGGCTCACCTTTACGTATTCGCGCAGACGGTTATGGAACTGCTCGGTATACGAAGGCACATCCAGATAAACATTGGACTGCCATGCAACCTTGATGATCCTGGCAACGCAGGATCTGAGTTCCGCCTGTGTAAGCATTCCGTCTATAAGCTCGCTCCGGATATTGGAATGATCTTTGGGATTACCCGGACATATCAGATCATTACCGGCTCTTAAACATCCCGCAGCCGTACAGTCATCTCCATGTTCCGTAGTGGTCCAGTCGGTCATGATCAGTCCCGCAAATCCCCACTCATCTCTGAGCACCTTGGTACACAGATCATAGCTGTTCGCGGTATGAACTCCGTTCAGGAGATTATAACTGGTCATAACCGCCATCGGCTGTGCGGACTTGACACAGATTTCAAACCCTTTCAGGTATATCTCGCGAAGCGCTCTTTCATGCACTCTGGAATCGCAATGCATCCTGTTCGCTTCCTGATTATTGCATACAAAGTGCTTGATCGTAGTTCCGCATCCCCCGCGGCTCTGTACGCCACGGGTCACGGCCGCTGCCATGATCCCGGAGAGAACCGGGTCCTCCGAATAATACTCGAAATTCCTTCCGCACAGAGGATTCCTGTGAATATTCATCCCGGGAGCAAGCCACAGAGTGGTCTGGAACTCCATCATTTCCTCCGACACAGCACGGCCTACCTTCTCGATCAGTTCCGGATCCCAGCTCTGTGCCAGCGATATCCCTACGGGAAAAGCAGTACAATACTGATAATATGTGGTATAAGGCCTGCCTAATTCCATCTTCTTCGTCTTGAAAAGGCCATCCTCAACTTTATCCATAAAAGGACTGGGGTGTATCCTGCCATCATCTGTCACATAGTAGCACTTATCCAATCTGAGTCCTGCAGGTCCGTCAGACAATACCATGGATCCTATACCTTTGGCAAGACATGCAGTACTGGTCTCTGCCGCGGATCCGGGCACAGACAGTCCGGATGCCCCTATCTCTCCGTTGGTTTCTGTTCCGGCTCTGGACGGATCTTCGGATGCCATTTCCGCCAGGGAAGGCTCTCCTGTCGTCATACGGATCAGCTCATCTATGCTAAGTTCATTTACTAACGCCATCGCCTCCGGATCGACCTTATCGTCCTCTCCGTACTCTATGGTATCGGAATACACAAACAGGTCACTGATATTGATGACGGTGACGCCGCTTGTCTTTCCCTTTTCCACCCATGACTTATACCTGGTCACACGGTTGGCATCAGGCGAATGCAACTCCGAAAATGCTTTTTTGACCGGACAGATATGGTCTGTACTCAGAGTCACAATGCTGTTATCCATTCTCAGCATTGCACGAAGTTTACTCTCTCCAAGGCTGGTTCCGACCCAGATACCGTAATATCCCTCTTCCAGTACATATCCCGGATCCTCCTCACTATAGGATGTACACAGATCCAGGGGGAATGTGATATCCATGGTCTGTGATCTTCCGGGAGCCAGTTCCTCTGTCTTGGCAAAAGCAACAAGCCTGCGGAACTCCTTTTCGAGCCTGCCGTCCGGGCAGGAGACATAGATCTGTACCACTTCCCGTCCGGAGTACCTGTCCCCGGTGTTTTTTACGGTAACCCTGACGGTCACTCCGGGATTATGCATCCCACGGCCGGTGAGTCTGATCTCTTCCGTACTGATCTCGAATCTGGTATAGGACAGTCCGAATCCAAATCCGTAACGGACTGCCTTATGAAAACTGTCAAAATATCTGTATCCCACATATATGCCTTCGTGATACGCTGCATACTCAAGCGAAGCACCATTGGTCGAAAACTCATTTGCTCCGGGGTAATCCTCGTAAGCATATGCCCATGAATCAGTCAGTTTGCCTCCGGGAGTAACCGCACCGGACAGGATGTCGGCTAATGCATTGCCACCCTCCATTCCGGGTTGGGACATATACAGTATCGCTTCAATATTTGCAAAATCATCGGTAAAGCCAAGGTCGATGAGCCCCCCTGTGTTGAGCACCAGGATCACACTTTCATATGCATTACACATCTTGCCGATGAAAGCATACTCCTCATCCGTCAGCAGGTAATCTCCCGGAGCATTCTTTCGGTCCGCACCTTCTCCCGAAGTTCTGCACAAAATATAAATGGCGGTGTCAGCTTCCGTTTTCTCCGGATCCGCACCGGAAGGCCTCACCATCGGATTGCCGGCGTATAATTCAAACATGCCGGGGTTACCGGGTTCCTTATTTTTCATCAGGAGCCAGTCACGCCATTTGATCCTTTCGGACCGGTATATATCCTCATAATCCGCAAGCCATCTCTCATTGGCGATCGTAAAGCCGGCGTTACGCATACCGTCAGCCACACTCACACATTCTCTCTGATTAACATCACCGGATCCTGTACCGCCCTTGATAAAATGGGTCGCACCGGACCCGTAGAGAGCTACCGGCCTTGATTTATCCAGCGGAAGAATATCATTATCATTGCGAAGAAGAACCATACCGTCAGCCGCAGCACGTCTGGCTATAGCCCGGTGTCTGATCTCGTATTCACGGATCTCATTATTGGATACGCCACTTAAGTGACGCTGTCTTAACTGTCTGCTCATATACACCTCAAAAAAACAACCGTAACTAATCTATTTTACCATTAATTGCCTATCTGATTCAAATGCTCCATCAGGGTTTCAAGGTTCTGTGCCAGTGTCTCCGTAGACGGCTCCGTAAGGGACTCCGCCACATCACTCTTCAGTGCATCATCCGTATCTTCGGAATCATCACTGTCTGTCATGACTATGGAATTCAAATGACCTGTAACAAGCTGATCGATCACCCTGTTCGCATCGGATGTATCGGAAAGAAGATCGGCAGCGACTTCTTCCTCGTCCAGACTGTCCGTAACCTGTCCCAGAACAGACTTGTCAAGCGAAGAAATAAGCCGGCGCATCTCATCAAGATCCGTAAGTTCACCCACCATGGCCGTGTCTTTGGAAGAGACCTCCTTATTGTCCCCGTTAACGCCCGTAAGCCTGGCAGTTTCAGCCTCAAAGAGAGATTTGAAACTGGTATCTGCGATGGATGAATCCGACAGTCCTTTTGCCTCAAGCTGTTTGGAAACAGAAGCAAGACTTGAGGGATCCGTTATTCCTTTTGATATAAGATAGGTTGTAATATCTGTATTCATGTTATCCATTTTATCACAATAAAAAACCTCCAAACATTATGTTGGAGGTTTTTTCGTGCCCAGAACCGGAATCGAACCAGTGACACGAGGATTTTCAGTCCTCTGCTCTACCAACTGAGCTATCTGGGCGAATAAGCTATGAAGCATGAGAAAGCCGGGACGCGAGATGAACAGAAGCGTTGAAAGCTTTGCTTTCATAAGCGGATGTTCATCGAAGCGGACCAGTTTGCTCGTATTTACGAGCAAACGTGCATCTCGAGAAACGAAGTTTCGAGAGATGGGCTTTCTCGTCTCTCGAACGAAGATTCGAGAGATGGACTTTCTCGTCTCTCGAACGAAGTTTCGAGAGATGGGCTTTAATAAAAAATAGCGGGAGCAGGATTTGAACCTGCGACCTTCGGGTTATGAGCCCGACGAGCTTCCAGACTGCTCCATCCCGCGTCATCTCCCACAAAGCAAGCTCCGCGGGATCCCTAAAGGGAAATGGGCTTAAGTGGACTCGAACCACCGACCTCACGCTTATCAGGCGTGCGCTCTAACCGGCTGAGCTATAAGCCCATATAGAGTGGAGATGGTGAGATTCGAACTCATGACCCCCTGCTTGCAAGGCAGGTGCTCTCCCAACTGAGCTACACCCCCACAATGGGTGGAGATGGATTCGAACCATCGAAGTCGTTGACAACAGATTTACAGTCTGCCCCCTTTGGCCACTCGGGAATCCACCCATAATATATAAAACAAGAGCCGATATTCGGACTCGAACCGAAAACCTGCTGATTACAAATCAGCTGCTCTGCCAATTGAGCCATATCGGCGAACTCCATGATCAGAAGTCCCGGAAAAATAATGGGGCCTATAGGGCTCGAACCTATGACCCTCTGCTTGTAAGGCAGATGCTCTCCCAGCTGAGCTAAGACCCCATATAAACGTATTCTTTCTTAAAAAAGAAACGACCCAGAACGGACTTGAACCGTCGACCTCCGCCGTGACAGGGCGGCGCTCTAACCAACTGAGCCACTGGGCCATAAAACCATACCGAGAAACTCTCGCTTAGACGCTCAGATGAAGCCCTCGACCTATTAGTACTTATCAGCTGAATACATTACTGCACTTACACCTTAAGCCTAT
>CAJOID010000065.1 GCA_905234595.1 uncultured Lachnospiraceae bacterium
TATCCAACAATACTACGACACAACAGATATTGGCACCTTCCCAGAGCGACTGAAACCTATCTCTCGCCAACCTCATCTGACGGACCTTGATACTGCCATCAACTACAACGAGATATTCGAGCAGTTGCAGCAACTCCGCTTGGCTATCTATGCTCCCTCTGCATTCATCCTGCCCAGCCAGCTCTATAAATATAAAGAGGAGGAAAGCACTACGGGGCATCGACTGAG
Organism: uncultured Lachnospiraceae bacterium; assembly: GCA_905234595.1. Lineage (GTDB taxonomy): Bacteria > Bacillota > Clostridia > Lachnospirales > Lachnospiraceae > XBB2008. Next base: position 229 of record CAJOID010000065.1, read on the forward strand.
TATAGAGGAACGCGAACAGGGTATTCAGCGATTGATGAACATACAATTGCTGAAACGCTTAGAGTCAAGTGTCAACTCTTTCCGTCTCACGTTAGGTCGTATCCGTGACTATATGCAAGAAACGCTTGATGCCATTGCCCGCTATCAGCAGGGTGACAAACGAGTATCTGTGGATGACTATGAGAGCGTGGATGGCGATGAGGATGAGCAGGACTTTACCATCGGTAAGAAGAAAAACCGTATTCTCTTGGAGGATATGGACTCCATATCGTGGCAACAGGAAATCAAGGGCGACCTTGAGATTATCCGATTGCTCCTCACCATGCTTGAGAGCATTACGCCAGAGCATGACAGCAAACTGCAACAGTTAATTGCTGACCTGAGAGATAAGTTTGCCCATCCTATCAATGGCAATAACAAGAAAGTCATCGTATTCACCGCATTCTCCGGATCACATCAGGATGCCATCAACAAGGGCGTGAAGGCCATGAAGGAGCGTGGCGGAGAGTACTGGCAGGTTCCCTATCTGCCCATCGATCCTGCCGACATAGGCAGAGAGTACGAACCGATCGTGCGCATCAACTCCCAGTCCGGCAAGGGCGGAGTCGCTTTCATCATGGACACCTATTTCGGATTCAAACTTCCGAAGAGCATGCACAGGGAATTCGCCAATGTCATACAGGCCATTTCCGAGAAGCAGGGTGAAGTTACTCCCGAGCAGATCATGCAGGCATTCAGAGACGAGTATCTTAACAGCAAGGAGCCCATACATTTCCGCAAGCTCAAAGTGGATGACTTAAGCGACGATATCGATTCCGAGTTTGATACATGCGTACATGTTACATACACGGATGACGGTAAGGAGAAATCATTCGAAGCTGTCGGCAACGGTCCTTTGGATGCGACCGTCAGAGGCCTCAGAGAAGAACTCGGATGCAATATCAAGATCCTGGATTACGACGAGCATGCCATCACTGCCGGAGCCGGATCACAGGCAGCCGCATATATACATCTGCTGAATGCCGAATCGGGTCAGGCTACCTACGGTGTCGGAGTAAGCTCCAATATCACCAGGGCATCACTCAGAGCTATCTTCTCCGCACTTAACAGATTGGGTATCAGATAGGAGTTACCGATGAACAGGATAATAGTTACCGGGGCAAACGGACAGCTGGGACGCGCAGTCAACATTGCATATGCAGGCCGCGAAGATGTTGAACTGGTAAATACCGACGTCGCCGAACTGGATATCACGGACATAGCCAGTGTCCTTAAGTTTGTTCGGGACGTCAGACCGTACGCGATAATCAACTGCGCCGCGCATACCAATGTGGATGCATGCGAGACGCAGGTCGATCTGGCATACCGTATCAATGCCATAGGTCCCAGGAATCTTGCGATCGCCGCATCCGACTGTCACGCGCGGCTCATGCATATCTCAACGGATTATGTTTTTGACGGACACGGTACCAGACCGTATATCGAGTTCGATGCACCCGGACCCCAGTCCGTATATGGCGCGACCAAGCTGGCCGGAGAAGAAATGGTCCGTCAGTTTGCGGAACGTTTCTATATCATCAGAACGGCATGGCTGTACGGTGACGGCAAGAATTTCGTCAGGACCATGTTAAGACTTGCGCAGGATCATAAGGAGATCACCGTGGTCAACGATCAGGTCGGATCTCCCACTTCATCGGATGAACTGGCCGGATGCGTGGTAAGTCTTCTGGACAGCGAGAATTACGGATTATTCCACGGGACCTGCGAAGGTGACTGCTCGTGGGCAGACTTCGCGGCAGAGATCATGAGACTGGCCGGATCCGATACACGTATCGTACCGATCACCAGCGAAGAATACGGGGCACCGGCTAACAGGCCTCATTATTCCATACTTGATAACTATATGCTCAGACTGACCGGAGGATATGAGTTTGCCGAATGGCATGATGCGATAGAAAGATATATGCGCGCAGAGATCGGCGGCTGATATGATGAGTATCGTTAACGACATCCTGAGCAATCAGATATTGATCACCGGGGCCGTGTGCTGGCTGGTTGCACAGGTCATCAAGACGCTGATCTATCTGGTGGTCAACAGGCAGTTGCGCCTGGAACGTCTTGTGGGAGACGGTGGAATGCCCAGCTGCCATTCGGCATGCGTGGCAGGGATCGCTACGGCGACGGCGCTTGCGGAGGGCATCAGGAGCCCGCTGTTTGCCATCGCCTTCTTTTTCGCTATAATAGTAATGCATGACGCCATGGGCGTACGTCAGGAGACCGGTAAGCAGGCCCGCATCATCAACGATATCGTTGAGGAGATCAGGGAGCGGGGCATCACGATCATGTCCATGTCACCGGAGGAGAGACTCAAGGAGTTCGTGGGTCATACTGGAACACAGGTGTGCGTGGGTGCGGTGATGGGTATCCTGTCAGCGCTTATACAGCACTTTGTGTTCTATTCATAGATCATAACCACAGAGGAGATTACATATGAGAAATGTAGCATTGATAACCGGTATTACCGGACAGGACGGATCCTATCTTGCGGAGCTTCTGCTTGATAAAGGATATGAGGTTCACGGTCTGGTCCGCAGGCATTCGATCAGCAATACGGCCAGGATCGATCATATCATTCGTTCGGAATATAACAATGTGAAGTTCTTCCTGCACTATTGCGACACTACCGACTCCAGCAATCTGATGAGGCTGGTTGCCGAGATCAAGCCTACGGAAGTCTATAATCTCGCAGCACAGTCCCATGTAGGTATATCATTTGAGGTTCCCGAGTATACTGCCGAAGCTACCGGTGTGAGCACACTCAAGCTCCTTGAAGCACTTCGCGTGAACGGCGGCAGCTGCAGATATTATCAGGCATCCACGTCCGAACTTTTCGGTGGGCTTCCGGAGACCGCGCCCCAGAGCGAGAAGACTCCGTTCCATCCGATGAGTCCCTACGGCGTGGCCAAACTGTATTCATACTGGATCACCGTTAACTACAGAGAGTCATACAACATGTTCGCATGCAACGGCATCCTCTTTAATCACGAATCTCCCAGACGCGGCGAGAATTTCGTAACCCGCAAGATCACTCTGGCCATTGCCAATATCATAGCGGGCAATCAGGAGAAACTCTCTCTGGGCAACATGAATGCGAAGAGAGACTGGGGCTTCGCAGGCGACTATGTAGAGGGAATGTGGCGCATACTTCAGAACGATGTTCCCAGGGATTATGTGCTTGCGACCAATGAGACGCACACGGTCCGTCAGTTCGTGGAAGCCGCATTCGGTGAATTGGGTATATCCATCCGCTGGGAAGGCGAGGGAGTCAATGAGAAAGGCTATGATGCCGAAACTGGACGTCTCCTGGTAGATGTCAATCCCGAATTCTACAGACCTGCTGAAGTTGAGTTCCTGTGGGGAGATTCATCCCTGGCAGAGAAAGAACTCGGATGGAAGCGCAAGACCGATTTCGCCGGTCTGGTCAAGATGATGATGAATGCCGATATGCAGGCTATAGCCGGACAGACATGTGAGGAGTATAAGAAGAGCAGGAAGTGATCTCGGTACTTATCATATGGCTATATATGATACTGACGACAGGGCTTGCGGGTCTGCTGATCATGGCCCTGTGCAGGAACGTGACCGGATACGTGCCACGCGATGCTGTGGCACCTGCGCTTGCCGGTATAGCCGCGGTTACCGTATATGCCCAGGTTTGGAGCCTTTTCGGCGGAGTTGGGCCGGCGGCTGATATATGTATGTGTATATGCCTGGTATTGGCGGGCATATATTACCGCAGAGATACGGGAGAGATCCTGAGTGACATTATCCGGGATCTTAAGTCTGACCGTCTTCCGGTCATTGTTTCCATTTTACTGATGATAGTGATGGCATACGGCGCTTCTCACGGCCTTATGCATTATGATACGGGACTGTATCATGCTCAGGCGATCCGCTGGATCGAGGAGTACGGTTCCGTTCCCGGTCTTACCAATCTTCATACCCGGCTTGGGTACAATTCCTCTGCTTTTTGTTTCAACGCATTATACAGTTTTGCTTTTACCGGTCGGTCTTATCACGTGACCGGAGCTTTCTGTGCACTGCTTCTGGCATGGGAGTGCGCATACCGTCCGTTAAAGGAACGCGGAGGTCTGCTGTGTGCTTCGGGAATGGCCCGCATCATGGGCATCTATTATCTGCTGATCATTTTTGATGAAATGGTCTCTCCCGCATCCGATTACTATATGGTCTGCCTGGGATTCATTCTGGTCATACGCTGGATGGATTCCGTGGAAATGTATAAAAGTGAGACGGGCAGGGATGAGGCGCTGGCCCGGATGTCCATGCTGGCGGTCTTCACTGCTTTTATCCTGACGGTCAAACTATCGGGAGCGGTCTTTGTATTACTTGCGTGCTTCCCGGGATATGTGCTTTTGCGCGAGCACAGAGGGCGTGAGTTTGCTTTCTGCGTGGGAGCGGGGGGCGTGACCGTACTTCCGTATCTTACGAGAAACATCATTTTATCCGGATGGCTGCTGTATCCGTCCACCGCTTTCGGCTTTTTTGATACCGGATGGAGAGTCCCCCGTGACACAGCATCATATGATTATAAAGAGATCCAGGTATACGGCCGCGGATATACGGATGTATCGAGGTATGATGAGAGTATTACCCGCTGGTTCGGAGACTGGTATGCGCAGATGTCTCTGACTGACCGCCTGCTGATACTCGCGGCTATAGTCGGAGTGGCGTATTTTGTGATAAAATGTATATATTATGTGTGCCGGGGGTTAAAGCACCATGAAAGCCCCTGTCTCACGCCCGAAATGTTCCCCGAAGCGGTATTATGTATCGGATTCGTTTTCTGGCTGCTCACGTCTCCGCTCATGAGATACGGCTGCCTGTATGTATATCTGTGTGATGCACTGCTGTGGGGTGGCGTGATCGGCAGGATCCCCGCTGACCGCAGGACGGTACGGTTCGCAGTGAGCGCTCTGCTCATGTTCCTGTGTGTGTATAAGGGGATCATGTTTGCGGCCGAGACAGCCCGCGCATACAGGAGCGATACATGGATCATGCAGCAGGACTACGAGACATTTGATGTCCATGCATACGAGTTACGGGGGGACGGAGCGCACATTACCGTATATGCCCCGGATGAAGGCGACCGTACGGGATATGATCCGTTTCCGTCATCGCCGTGGGATATGTCGGATACCGTGATGCTTCGCGGATCCGATATCAGAGCCGGATTTAAACCGACAGAATAGTTTTTGGAGGATGATATGATAGAGCATAATGACAAGATCTATGTGGCCGGACACAGAGGACTGGTGGGATCCGCGATCGTCAGAAGCCTTAAGGCCAGGGGGTATACCAATATAATCGGCCGTACCCATCATGAACTCGATCTGACGGACCAGGCTGCCGTACGCAGCTTTTTTGACGAAGAGAATCCGGATGTGGTGGTCCTGGCTGCGGCCAAGGTCGGAGGCATCAACGCCAACAATACGCAGCCGGCCATGTTTGCATACGAGAACATGCAGATCCAGTGCAACGTGATCAATGAGAGCCATAAGCATAATGTGAAGAAACTCCTGTTCCTCGGCAGCACCTGCATATATCCCAGGATGGCGCCTCAGCCTATCCCGGAGGATGCTCTGCTCACGGGCCCTCTCGAAGAGACCAACGAAGCATATGCCATCGCCAAGATATCGGGCCTGGAGATGTGTAAATTCTATAAGCGTCAGTACGGTGACAACTATATCAGCTGTATGCCCACCAATCTGTACGGGCCGTATGATAATTATGATTTGAGCGGTTCTCATGTCATGCCTGCCATGATACGCAAGTTCCATGAGGCCAAGGTGAATAATGCTCCTCAGGTTGAACTGTGGGGAACGGGAACACCCTTAAGAGAGTTCCTGTATGTTGATGATATGGCCGATGCCTGTGTATTCCTTCTGGAGAATTATGACGGCGAGCAGCATGTCAATATCGGTACCGGTAAGGAAGTGACGATCCGTGAGCTGGCAGAGATAGTGAAGTCTGCAGTGGGGTATGAAGGCGAGATATACTGGAACAAAGACATGCCCGACGGTACACCCCGGAAGCTTACCGATGTGACCAAACTGCATGGCCTCGGATGGACTCATAAGGTGGAACTCGAAGAGGGAGTCCGCCTGGCTTATGAGTGGTTTAAGGAAAACGTAGATCAGGCAAGGATGTAATGCGGGGTGACTTATGCGTACTCTCAGTGTGATCGTTCCATGTTATAACGAAGAAGAAAATGTTCGCTATTTCTATGATGAACTCATGAAGAATGCGGATTTCTTTGCGGGGAAAGATCTGGTTTGCGAGATCATCTATGTGGATGACGGATCCTCCGACGGCACGGCTGAGGCCGTCCGTACCCTTGCGAAAGAAGATCCGCATGTACATCTGGTATCCTTTTCGCGTAATTTCGGCAAGGAAGCCGGATTGTATGCCGGCATGAAGAAGTCCACGGGAGAATTCGTGGTCACGATGGATGTGGATCTGCAGGATCCTCCATCGCTTTTGCCCGAGATGTTTAAGTATATCGAGGAGGGTTATGATTCGGTGGCTACGCGCCGCGTATCGCGTAAAGGCGAGCCGCCGATCAGGTCTTTTTTTGCACGCAGGTTCTACAGACTGATCAACCGTATGTCCAAAACGGAGATCGTTGACGGTGCCAGGGATTACCGTCTGATGACGAGACAGTTCGTGAATGCGATACTTGAGATGCCCGAGTACAACCGTTTCACCAAGGGTATATTCAGCTGGGTAGGATATGAGACCAAGTGGCTGGAATTTGAAAACATAGAGCGCGCCAAGGGAGAGACCAAGTGGTCCTTCTGGAAACTGTTCATATATGCGATCGACGGTATAGTGGCATTTACCACTGCGCCGCTCGCCATAGCTTCGTTCATGGGAGTGCTTTTCTGCGTACTGGCATTCATCCTGATCATAGTGACTATCGTGCGTAAACTCGTATTCGGGGATCCGACTTCGGGATGGCCTTCTTTGGTGTGCATCATATCACTGATCAGCGGAGTGCAGCTGTTCTGCCTGGGTATAATAGGACAGTATCTGTCCAAGACATATATGGAAGTTAAGAAACGTCCCATTTATCTGATCAGGGAAGAATTCTGATGGTCAGTATAATCGTTCCGGTATACAAAGCAGCCGAATACATCGCCCGGACCATAGCCTGTGTCAGGGAACAGACATATACCGACTGGGAGCTGATACTGGTCGATGATGCTTCTCCCGACGAAACCGCGGATGTGATCCGCGCTATCATCGGGGATACGGGAGATGAGCGTATACGGCTGATAGAGTGTGAGTCCAACCGGGGGGCGGCACACGCGAGAAATACGGGGCTGGACAGTGCGCGTGGCAGATATATCGCATTTCTGGATGCCGATGATATATGGCTTCCCGGCAGACTGCAGACAGGCATGGAGTATATGCATGAGCATCCCGAAGCGGGATTTGTCTTCACCGCATATGAATTCGGTGATGAGGATGCGCAGGGGACGGGTCGGGTCGTTCATGTACCTGCGGTACTTGATTATGATCATGCTCTTTCGCGTACGGTGATCTTTACCACCACCACGCTCTTTGATACGGAGCTTATCCCGCCCCGCCTGATACATATGCCTTACGTTGAGAGTGAGGATACAGCCACCTGGTGGCAGATACTTAAGGAAGGCCATAAGGCCTACGGTATAGATGAGGTCACGGCCATATACAGAAGACCTGCACAGTCGCTCTCGTCCAACAAGTTCACGGCCATCAGGCGCATATGGAATCTGTACAGGAACGTCGAGCAGCTGTCATTTATCTGCAGCGCCGTGTGCTTCACGGGATGGGCACTCAGAGCGACACTCAGACGTCTGTGATCTGATCACATCAGACATTTTTGAATAGAAAATGAAAAAGATCGAATCACTCAAACGAATAATCATACTTCAGCTTTCTCTGATCGGTATCATCATAGATACCGCGATCTATGCGTTCTTCTGGCTTGATATGTATTATCCGGTTCTCTCAAGACGTGCGAGAGGATTGAACTATTACTTCAGAGGTCATGTGCTCGTCATCCTGATCTATTTTGTCCTGATACTGTTTTTCACCAGCACTTTCGGAGGATTGAAGGTCGGTTACTTAAAGCCCGGTGACATCATCTTCAGTCAGATCTTCGGTATCATATCCGTTAATGTCATTTCATACTTCCAGTTATCATTGATGGGTAACTGGCTCGTACCTGTTCGTCCCATGGTTTTCTGCAGTATGGCGGAGATCGTGTTCAGTGCTCTGTGGACACTTATGTGCAACGCCTTTTATCATTCTGTTTGTACATGGAGACCGTCCTACGGAGGATATACTGTATAAGTTCTCGACCAGACCCGACAAGTATGAGATCGCCGAAACCATGGACATAGCGGAGGGTATCGAGGCGGTTAAGCGTGAAGGAATGTGCGGACGCTTCAGCGGAGTGGTTCTCTGGGACATCCCCACCTATGACAGAAATAAGCTTCTGAAGTATTTCTACAGCATGAACATACGCGTCTACATGATGCCCAAGATTCCGGATGTTCTGGTAGCCGGATCAGATTCGATACATCTCTTTGATACGCCGCTCATGCTCACCAGAGAGTATGCACTGACGGCGGGACAGAGATTTGCGAAGCGTATGACGGATATCGTATGTGCGCTGATCCTGGCTATAGTCACATCCCCGATCATGCTGGTCACTGCCATATGTATCAAACTCTATGACCGCGGTCCCGTGCTTTACAGCCAGATCAGATGTACGCGTGACAGACGGGAGTTCAGGATACTCAAGTTCAGGAGCATGAGAGTCGATGCGGAAAAGGACGGAGTGGCCAGGCTTGCCACCAAGGATGATGACCGCATCACTCCGATCGGACGGTTTATACGTGCCGTCCGTATCGACGAACTTCCCCAGCTGTTCAATATCCTGAAGGGCGACATGACATTTATCGGGCCCAGACCGGAGCGTCCCGAGATCATAGACAAATATATGGAGCAGATGCCGGAGTTTGCCTATCGCATGAGAGTCAAAGCCGGACTTGCCGGTTATGCACAGGTATACGGCAAATACAATACATCACCTTATGACAAACTGAAACTCGACCTGATATATATTGAGAATTATTCTTTCTGGATGGATATCAAACTGATGATACTGACACTCAAGATACTGCTCAGACCGGAGAGTACCGAAGGAGTGGATGCCACACAGACCACGGCCATGAAGGAGCCTGCTGATGAAACCGTTGACAGACAGATGCGCTGACAGGGACAGATACTGGCGCAGACCGGTGGATACACGCAAGCAGATGCTGGTATTCGCACGTAATATATGGAAACTAATACCCGGAGTGGCAGCCGGAGCGTTGCTGGGAGCCCTCATCTGGATGGGTTATCATGCTCTGGCGGACGGGACTGAATACAGAGCTTACAGCGAGTTCTATCTGGACTTCGCACTTACGGACAACGGCGAGGCATATGACTATTACAACGGTTATACCTGGAATGATCTGATGACCACCGACAGGATCGCGGGTCATACTCTTGAGAATCTGGGCGGAAAAACCGATGTGGCAGGACTCGAGCGTGTGACCACGGCTGAGATCCTGTCGGATATCAGAGTCCTCAGAGTTACATTTACCGACAGTGATGAGACTCTGTGCGGCGATATACAGACTGCGACCGAACAGGCACTGGTCACGTTCGGGCAGGAAGCCAGGGAGTTTGAGCAGATCTCCGTGATCAAGACAGTTGCACCGGAGAGGATGGTCGCTGACAACCGCATCCTCCAGGCCGTGATGCTGGGAGCCGTTATCGGGCTTCTCGTTACTCTGGGTGTCATGAACTTCAGATATCTGCTGGATGATACCGTCATGATGCCGTCGGATCTGTCGGACCTCGGACTTGACCTGCTTGAGATCACTACCGCAGATCATGATGAGAAACTTGAATCCAGGTTGAATGCATATCTGACTGACGGCGACAGGGGGGACGGTTCTCCTGCGGATGTATCCGTGGGAACGGATCATATATATCTGGATGCTTCGCAGTATCAGAAGACCGATGCTGCCCTGCCGGAAGCCGGTGAGTCTGTCATTATCACGATACCCTACAGGCGTGTATCCCGCAGCACAGTTGCGCTGCTCGCGGAGAGGCTGACCGCGGGAGGGCATCATGTCAAAGGTGTCCGGATCACGGACGCTGACAGCGGATTCTACAGAGCTTACTATGCCTTCGAGGCCGCCAGCAAAGGGTGACACTGGTTCATGAAGATAATATCCCTGATATCTGCGGTTGATCAGAATATCATACGGATGACGGAGGGCATGCATCTGGAAACGGATGCAGTCGTAGTCAATCAATGCGGCACTGAGGGTGATACGACCTTCAGTGTTTGTGGTAATACGGTCCGTCAGATCGATATGCGGCAGCGCGGAGTCGGGCTCAGCCGTAATACCTGTATCGAAAGTGCTCCCGCGTGTGATGTATTCCTTTTTACCGATGAGGATATCGTCTATGACGAGGGATATTCAGGTCTCATCGAAGCCGGGTATAACGCACATCCCGAAGCGGATGCACTGCTGTTTAATGTGCGGGTGTGTGAAGCGAGACGGACCTACTGGAACGAAGATTACAGGCGTGTGCGTTTCTATAATTACGGTAGATATCCTGCCTACAGTATCTCCATACGGGCGGACAGACTGAAAGCATCGGGAGTCAGATTTCCGCTCGAGTTCGGAGGCGGAGCCGAGTATATCAACGGAGAGGATTCGGTCTTTCTGCATGATCTGCTTCGTGCCGGCATCCGTATATACAGGACACCGGTATGTATCGGTGAGGAGACAGAGAGAGAGTCCACCTGGTTTAAGGGATATGACGAGAGATTCTTCATAAGCCGCGGAGCATTGTATGTGAGACTGTACGGAGCGAATGCGGTCCCGAGAGCGCTGCTCTTTCTGATCAGGCACAGATATATGTATGCGGAGCTCGGATTCGGCGCAAGCTTCAGATTGATGAGACAGGGCATGCGCGAGATGCGCGGGCGCATGAAGTCCGGGGAGAGAGCGGTATGATATTGTACATCTGTGTTACGGTCATAACCGTCATACTGGCTTATATGTACGCTCATGTGGATGAGTACGTCACGCCGTGTGATACAGGGGTACTCCTGCGCACTCGCGGTGCTTCCTTAAGCAGGGCGGTGTATTTTCAGAGACTGTGTCTGCTGTCCATATTTGTGATCCTTTTTGCCGTATCGGCCTGCAGGATCAATGTGGGAAATGACTACGGCACATATGTGGAGTTCATGCACCGCCTGTACACGGATAAGTATATTGCCGATGCAGGCGTGCCCACCGAGTGGGGATTCAATCTCCTGGCGCGGATCATATATGCGCTGTCGGGCGGAGAGAACTTTCTGCTCGTTTTCGCGATCTATGCTTTCGTGACAGTGGCGATGTTCATTGTGGCAATGCATGAGCAGAGTGTTGACTTCGGACTCAGCTTCCTGCTGTTCATGACATTCGGCTATTACTTCCAGAGCTTCTCTACCGTCAGATACTATCTCGCACTTGCGATAGCGCTGTATTGCATGAGACTGGTGAATGAGCGTAAGTGGATCAGCTTCATTGCGGCCGTCATGATCGGGAGCGGCTTCCATAAATCGCTGCTCGTGATACTGCCGCTATATTTCCTGGCTTCTCTCATATGGAAAAAATGGATGATGGTACTGGGAGCGGCGGCGTGCGTGTCGTGCCTGTTCCTGAAGGACCTGTATATGAAGGTCCTGGTGGTACTCTATCCGAGTTACGAGGGGACGGAGTATCTGGCAGGCAGCGGTTTCAGCTGGATCAACATCATCAGGTGCCTGGCTGTGCTCGCACTCTCCGTATACTGCTATGGAGCGGTGGTGCGTGACAGCAGAGCGGGGCGGATGTATTTCAACATGAACATAGGGGCGCTGGCGCTGTATGTATTCGGCTCGTTCCTGCCGATCGTCAGCCGTATCGGATACTATCTCACGATCAGTCACATACTTTTCGTACCGATGCTGATACATGCCATTCCGTCCCGGAAGATAAGGAGGGCAGTCTATGCCGCCCTCGTCGCTGTCAGCATACTGTACTTCGCAGTCTATCTGCACAAGGCATACGACGACGGAGTCCTGGTACTCCCGTATCGTACCTTCTTCTTCCACGAGATGGTTGATACGCTGTCGGATGTGATGTAGATACAGGTATACAGATGCACAGATGTGTATTCACTAGCATGTACGAGCTGTACAGATATGTATTCACAAGCAGGTACTTGAGAGCCGCCGGCGCTCTGCGAGGTACCTCACGAGCAGTAGCGTCCGTTGCGAGCGATCAGTAGCGAAAGCGTGCCTGCGGTGAATGCTTATCTGTGCAGCTCGATATAGGAGGTCCTCATATGAATGAACAATATATCCTTGCACTGGATCAGGGCACGACGAGTTCGCGTGCCATCCTCTTCGATAAATCCGGCCAGATATGCTCCCTCGCACAGAAGGAGTTCACCCAGCTGTATCCGGAGGCCGGATGGGTCGAGCATAATCCCCGCGAGATCTGGTCATCCCAGCTCGCCGTAGCGACCGAGGCCATGGCAAACATAGGCGCCGGACCGGAGGATATATCCGGTATCGGCATCACGAATCAGCGCGAGACCACCATCGTATGGGACAGAGCCACAGGCGAACCCATATATAACGCGATCGTATGGCAGTGCCGCAGGACCTCCGATATGATAGACAGGATCGTGGCCGGGGGTAAGTCCGACATGATCAAAGCGAAGACCGGACTGGTACCGGATGCGTATTTTTCCGGCAGCAAGATCGGATGGATCCTGGATCATGTGGAAGGTGCGAGAGAAAGGGCTGCGCGCGGTGAACTCTGCTTCGGTACGGTTGACAGCTGGCTCATCTGGAATCTGACCGGCGGTGCGGTGCATGCCACGGATTATACGAATGCATCCCGGACGATGCTTTTTGATATACACAGATTATGCTGGGATGATGAACTGCTCGCGCTCTTTGATATCCCGGCTGCCATGCTTCCCGAGGTTCATCCTTCGAGCTTCCGTTTCGGAGAGACTCACAATAATGTGCTCGGCGGAACTATACCGATCACGGGTGTTGCAGGCGACCAGCAGGCAGCGCTTTTCGGGCAGTGCTGTTTTAATAAGGGCGAAGCCAAAAACACATACGGCACCGGCTGCTTTTTGCTCATGAATACGGGTAACGAACCCATAGAGAGCAGGAACGGGCTGCTGACCACGATCGCCGCGAGCATATCGGATGAAGTGGAGTATGCTCTCGAGGGCAGCGTGTTCGTGGCGGGAGCATCCATACAGTGGCTCAGGGACAGCATGCGCATGATCAAGACTGCCGCGCAGTCCGAAGAATACGCCGATGAGGTATTTGATACGAACGGAGTGTATATCGTACCCGCATTTACCGGACTCGGAGCTCCGTACTGGAACCAGTATGCAAGGGGTACCGTAGTGGGTATAACCCGCGGATGCAAAAAGGAACATTTCATAAGAGCGACACTTGAGTCCATCGCATATCAGGCCGAGGAAGTGCTGCGTGCGATGGAGGAGGATGCCGGAGTATCACTGCCGGAACTCAAGGTCGACGGAGGCGCGAGCGCGAATAATTTCCTGATGAAATTCCAGGCTGACCTCACAGGTAGGGTGGTCAGGAGGCCCAAGTGCATAGAGACGACCGCGCTGGGAGCCGCATATCTGGCAGGTCTTCAGACGGGATACTGGACCGACAGAGCGGATATAGTTGATAACTGGGCGCAGGGCCGTGCTTTTGAACCGACGATGGATGAGGACACACGGGCCGGCCTGCTTAAAGGATGGAAACGTGCCGTAAGAGCGGCACTCGCATGGGCAGAGGAAGATTGAGATGATTTCAGAAGATTACAGATCGATGTTAAACGGAAAGAGCGTGATACGCCAGCTGTCGGAGTATGCGACGGCCCGCGGAGCCGAGATCGGATACGAGAATGTTTTTGACTACAGTCTGGGCAATCCGAGCGTGCCGGTACCGGAGTCTTTTACCGATGCCATGATCAGGCTCCTCACTGAGGAGGACCCGGTGAAACTCCACGGCTACAGCCAGAGCCAGGGTATACCTGCGGTGCGTCAGGCACATGCGGATTATCTGAACCGGAGATTTGATATGGGGTATGAGGCAGAGCATCTGTTCATGACCACCGGTGCAGCCGGGGCGATAGCTCATGCCGTGAGAGCGGTCACTGCACCCGGAGACGAAGTGATCACTTTTGCTCCCTTTTTCCCCGAATACATACAGTATGTGGGCAGGACCGGAGCCGTGCTCAAGATAGTGCCCGCAGATACGCGGACGTTCCAGATAGATATGGATGCGCTCAGGGATGCATTCTCGGAGAAGACGTCGGCTGTGCTGATCAACTCACCGAACAACCCCTCGGGTGCGATGTACACGGAGGAGACTCTGACAGCTCTCGCAGCACTCATGAGCGGGATGCAGGACAGATACGGTCATGAGATATTCCTGATCTCGGATGAGCCGTACCGTGAGATAGTATTTGACGGGCAGACCGCACCGTATCCGGCACACTTCTACGACAATACGCTCACCTGCTACTCCTATTCCAAGTCCCTGTCCATACCCGGAGAAAGGATAGGCTACGTGGCAGTGAATCCGCGTGCAAAGGATGCGGATATCATATCGGTGATGTGCGGACAGATATCCCGCGGTATAGGACATAACTGCCCTCCGTCGATCATACAGCTCGCCGTCAGCGAAGTGCTCGGAGATACCGCCGATCTGTCTGTTTACGAGACGAATATGAATATTCTGTACAATGAGCTTCTTGCTCTCGGATTTGAGGTGACACGTCCGGGCGGGACGTTCTATATCATGCCGCGTGCACTCGAGACGGATTCGATCGCCTTTTGCAATAAGGCAAAGAAGTACGATCTCATCCTGGTGCCGGCGGACAGTTTCGGTGCACCCGGATTCTTCAGGATGGCATATTGCACGGATACGGACAAGGTGGAGAGGTCGCTTGATGCTCTCCGGAGATTTGTAAGAGATAATTACTGACAGGATGACTGACATCGGGAGGATGACATGGCAGATATGATCAGATCGATAATATACGGAATCGTGGAGGGGATCACGGAGTGGCTGCCCGTCAGTTCGACGGGGCACATGATCCTTCTCAATGAATTTGTGAAGATGGACCAGTCGGAGGAGTTTTTCTCAATGTTCCTGGTCGTGATCCAGCTCGGGGCGATCCTCGCGGTCGTTCTTCTGTTCTGGAATAAACTGTGGCCTTTTGCATCGGCACGCAGGAACCCTGACCCGGTAAAAGACAGCGGCCTGCTCGCCGTATGTGTGAAGAGCAGATGGATCATGTGGGCCAGGATACTCATCGCATGTGTGCCTGCAGCCGTGATCGGAGTGCTTTTTGACGATGAGCTGGATGCGCTCTTTTACAATCCGACCTGCGTGGCGATAGCCCTGATCGTTTTCGGTATAGCTTTCATCGTGGTTGAGTCTCTGAATCTGAACAATGCCGGATCGTGTGCGTCCATCGACGATATCACTTACCGGCAGGCGCTGATCATCGGTGTATGGCAGCTGATCGCGGCAGTCTTCCCCGGTACGTCGAGATCGGGGGCCACTATCATCGGTGCACTGCTGATAGGGATCACGAGAGGCGCCGCGGCCGAGTTTACTTTCCTTCTGGCCGTGCCGGTGATGCTGGGCGCAAGCCTTCTGAAGATAGTGAAATTCGGGTTTGATTTTACCGGTACGGAGATCGCCGTATTGCTGGCAGGCATGATCACAGCCTTTGTTGTGAGCATATTTGTTATCAGGTTTCTGCTTGGGTATATACGCAAGCACGACTTCAAGGTGTTTGGATACTACCGCATTGTCCTGGGCCTGGCCGTGTTCGGATATTTTGCTTTTAATAAGTAATTACACCTGCTGATTTTAGGCAAAACTCACAATTTATCCTAGCAGGATTGTATATTTTTGTGGGATAATTTAATTGACACCTTTTTTAGAGGCTTATAAACTGAAATTGTCCGTATCTAGGATATTATGTGAGGAGTATGGGTGACCACGTATTTGTGGCTACTCGAAAGAGTTTTTACGAAAGGAGCCACACGATGGCAGACATTAAGAAACCTGTAGCAACACTGAAGACAGATGTTAAAGCAGCAGTGACCGATGCTAAGGCAGCAGCTCCCGCAGCAGCACCTACGGCAGAGGTTAAGAAGGAAGCAGCAAAGGCACCTGCAAAGAAAGCAGCAGCCAAGAAAGCACCCGCTAAGAAAGCGGCACCTGCAAAGAAGGCAGCACCCGCTAAGAAGGCAGCTCCTGCAAAGGCAGCAGCTAAGCCCGCAGCAAAGGCACCTGCAAAGAAAGCAGCAGCTAAGAAGCCCGCAGCCAAGAAGGCAGCTCTTAAGACCAGCGCAGTATTCTCACTTGATGAGGGTAAGAACGTTAGTGCTGATGCACTTATGAAGCAGTACCTCAAGACTGCCAAGGATCGTTGCAAATATGATCTTGGACTTAAGACTTCTGAGATCAAGAGCATCGATATATATGTAAATGTGGCAGAGCAGAAAGTTTACAGTGTTATCAACGGAGAGATCAACGATTCCTTCGATATGTACTTCAACTTCTGATCTGTACAGACATTCATACAGATGACCGGGGCCATCCTTTTGGGATGGTCCTTTTTTATTTCTGCAGGAACCGCTCCGGATACCTGCCGGTTTATCTTTTTTTAAGAATTCCGAAAGACTTTTCCGGTTGACATCCCACATGCTTAGTGATAATTTAATGTTAGCACTCAGGGAGATTGAGTGCTAATAAGCATCGATTCTTTATGAGGTAGCAGGATGCACGATCTGAGCGAGAGAAAATATAAGATACTCGAAGCGATCATTCGTAACTATCTTGAGACAGGGGAACCGGTAGGGTCCAGGACCATTTCGAAGTATACCGACTTAAACCTGAGTTCGGCTACAATACGTAACGAGATGGCGGACCTGGAGGAACTGGGTTACATACTCCAGCCCCATACCTCAGCCGGCCGTATCCCTTCCGACAAGGGTTACAGACTGTACGTGGATCAGATGCTGGCCGATAAGGAGAAGGAAGTCGAGGAGCTCAAGGAGATGCTTCTGGAGAAGTCGGATCAGATGGACAGACTCCTGGAACAGACAGCGAAGGCACTTGCGACCACTACCGAATATACGGCGATGGTTTCGGCGCCTAAGGGCGGTAACAGGATCAAGTTCGTTCAGCTCTCCAGAGTGGATGCCGGCCACATGCTGGTGGTCGTGGTATCCGAAGGCAACATGATCAAGAATACCATCATTGATCTGGACAGTGACTTGAGCGACGAGAACCTCCTGAAGCTGAACATACTGCTCAACACTCATCTGAACGGTCTCGCCATGGAGGAGATCAACCTGGCGATGATCACGGCGATGAAGCAACAGGCGGGTGTACACTCGGATATCATCAGTGAAGTCATCGACGCGGTGGCGGCCGCAATCAAGAATGATGAGGAGCTGAAGATATACACCAGCGGTACTCATAACATATTCAAGTACCCCGAGCTCAGTGATAATTCCAAGGCCAGCGAGATCATTACCTCACTTGAGGAGAAGACGGTGCTCCGGGAGATCGTCACCGAGACGCTCTCGGGAGACAAACCCGAATCCGGCATCCAGGTATATATCGGAGAGGAGACTCCGGTAGCGGGCATGGAGGATTGCAGTGTGGTAGCAGCCACATACGAGCTGGAAGAAGGCATGAAGGGAACGATCGGTATCATCGGTCCCAAACGTATGGATTACGATAAGGTCATCGGTACAGTCAAGTCCATGCTTCATCAGCTGGATGATGTATATCACAGGCGCAATTAGCCGTACCGGTGCACAGATACAAAGAGAGGAAGACAAATGGCTAAAGAGATTCAGGACGAAGAGAAGGTAACAGAAGAGTCCGGGGCTGAGCAGAAGGAAGAGACCGGTCAGCAGAAAACGGAAGAACCCGCAGAGGAACCTGCCACGGAGCAGTCCCGGGAACAGCCGGCAGAGCCGGAGAAAGAAGCCGGAGCTGAAACCACGGAACAGAAACCCGATAAGAAAAAGAAGAAGGGGGACAAGAAGACCGAGGCACTTCAGACCAGGATAGAAGAACTCGAGGACAGAGTAAAACGCCAGATGGCAGAGTTCGACAACTTCCGCAAGCGTACCGACAAAGAGAAGAGCGCGATGTTTGAAACAGGTGCCCGCAGCGTGATCGAGAAGATCCTTCCGGTAGTGGATAATTTCGAGCGCGGACTTGCGAGCGTACCGGAGGATGAAGCGGGTAAACCTTTTGCGGACGGTATGAGCATGATATACAAGCAGCTCACTGACGAACTGGACAAGATGGAAGTCAAGCCCATCGAGGCAGTAGGATGTGAGTTCAATCCCGAACTCCACAACGCGGTGATGCAGGTTGAATCCGATGAGTATGAGACAGGCATCGTAGCCCAGGAGTTACAGAAGGGTTATACATACAGAGGCACAGTAGTAAGACACAGCATGGTAGCTGTGGTTCAATGAGGAGGAAAATAAAATGAGCAAGATCATAGGTATCG
>CAJOID010000066.1:0-15792 GCA_905234595.1 uncultured Lachnospiraceae bacterium
CTCAGTGTTTCTGGGGTTTTTCTTTCATCTATAATTGTATTAAGTTGTGGTGAAACGCAGAAAATTTTGTACCGTAAACAGCGAGTAAACAGCAGGTAGACAGCAAAATTATCAAGTCTTAGATTTTGTTAATTGCTTCTACCAGAGACTGGATATCAAGGTGGGTGTACACTTTCTCTGTCAGAGACATCGCCCCGGAGTGTCCTACAATTTTCTTTATCATTGTAGGATCCACATGAGCTTCTGCCAGCATTGATATGCAGGTGTGTCATGTATCATGAGGAGTGTGCTCCATCCCAAGATTTTCAACTAGTGGTGTCCAGTAGCTGTCTTTATAATATCTGTAGGAGAACTTTTTGTTTTCATCGGTGTGAAGAAGGTATTCGCAATCAGAGGATTCATACCATGCCTTGTAGAATGGGAGAACCTTGTCTGCTATAGGAACCTTTCTGATACCATTTTCTTCTAGTAAAACGTTCTAATTGAGGTGGCGAAAAAGTTGAATTTTTTGCCTGACGGATATACAATGTATATACAAAGGAGGTATTGCTTATGCAAGCTCAAGTAAAAACATGGGGCAATAGTCAGGGAATTAGAATACCGAAAGAAGTACTTCAAGAAGCTGCATTTTCAGTTGATGATGTCCTTGATGTAAAGGTATCTAACGGAATGATTATGCTTGTTAAACCATTTAGACATAAGTCATTAGAGGAACGTACTGCAGAGTATGGTGGGCAGCTCCATTTGGATGGCGAATTTGACTGGGGTGAACCGGTAGGAAGAGAGATTTGGTAATGAAGGAAGAGTTACATCAGGGGGATATACTTAAGATTGAGCATATCAAGAAGCCGGTTCTTGTTGTAAGCAAGGATTTCTTTAATCAGACCTATGAGATAATTGGCTGTCCTATTTACGAAAAAGGAGAAGCAGGGCCACTTCACATATATATCAAGACAGATGATGTTGAAGGATATGTGCAGTGTGAAAAAATGGCACTTCTTGATATGAACATTAGAGGATATTCAAAGATAGATAGGATACATTATCCAGACATTATAAATATTACAGATGCTATCCAAGGAATCTTTGATTACATCTGAGTATAAAACAACATATTCCAAGCAGATGCTTGAATAGAGTAATAAACTTGGCAGCATATGATTCGAATTACGGATTGTACGCTGCCTTTACTATGTATATAGATAACCCGTAGACTCAAGATTATTTGATATGATGAAAGAATAATATCAAAGATGAGTGGATGTCTTTTGTTGACGTTTGGAAGAAGTCACCTAGAAAAAAGAAAATCAGCTTTGTTCTGATAATATTGGCATTCATAGCATTCTTTGCGGGAATATCTTTTCTTTCAATTAAAATTTCCGGAAAAATGATTTGGGGATAAGCTCAAAAAGGAAATATATAATTCTATAGTGCAAGCATCGAGTCCAGTGCTTCCGGGATTTTTCTTTTTCTTATAAAATGTATTAAACTGATTTTAAGACAAAAAGGAAGGCTAGGCATATGCAGGCAAAGAAAAAATACAGAAAGACACTGCTGGCGTGCTATCTGAGTTTTATCACTCAGGCCATATGTGCCAATTTTGTTCCGCTATTATATATGGTATTTCATAAGGAGTACGGAATATCCTTCGGTAATCTGGCATTGATATCAACGACCTTCTTTTTTACACAACTGCTGGTCGATCTTATCTGTGCGAAAATCGTGGACAGGATAGGATACAGGCCGTGTATTGTCGTATCGGAGATAGCCTGCGGGTGTGGGCTTGCCGGACTTGCGATCCTTCCGGATATAATGCCGGCTCCTTTTACGGGGATCATCATCTGTGTTGTGATATATGCGATAGGCAGCGGCCTGATAGAGGTACTGGCCAGCCCGATCATCGAAGCCTGCCCTTTTGAGAATAAAGAATCCATGATGAGCCTGCTTCATTCGTTTTACTGCTGGGGGTCGCTTGGAGTTATCCTGGGCTCGACATTGTTCTTTACGGTCTTTGGTCTGGCACACTGGAAGATAGTGGCACTGATCTGGGCACTGATCCCGCTTTACAATATCTATAACTTTGCTGTCTGCCCTATCGAGAAGCTCGTGGAAGAAGGAGAGAGCATGACGATGGGACAGCTGCTTACTTCAAAGTTTTTCTGGCTGTTCATAATACTGATGATCTGCGCGGGAGCATCGGAGATATCAATGGCGCAGTGGGCCTCGGCTTTTGCGGAGTCTGCGCTCCATGTGTCCAAGACCGTGGGCGATCTGGCCGGTCCGTGCGGATTTGCGATATGCATGGGGATCAGCCGGACGCTTTACGGCAGATTCGGAGAAAAGGTCGATCTGTCGGTGTTTATGATCGCTTCGGGCATACTGTGCCTGATCTGTTATCTGCTCGCAGGCTTGTCGCCTTTACCGGTAATGGGTCTGGCCGGATGCGCTGTATGCGGATTTTCCGTAGGCATCATGTGGCCTGGATCTATCAGCATTTCTTCCAAATCGATCCCGAAAGGCGGTACGGCTATGTTCGCTCTGCTTGCTCTGGCAGGAGATCTGGGCGGTGCCGTGGGACCGGCGATAGTAGGCAATGTATCGCAGATGGCCGGGGATGATCTGCGGACAGGAGTGCTGGCGGGAATAGGATTTCCAATCGGTCTGGTGATCTGCGTACTGGCGATCAGGAGAAGCGGTTACAGTCGCGACCGCTCCTGAAATATGGTATGATACATTTACTGTAACTGCTGACGTGATACGGGGTATCTGATGGGCGATCTGACAACTCTCGAAACCATACACCGGATGTACATGTCCATAGTCGCATTGGTTTTCAACCTCATGCTGTGCGTGATGTACAGGATGGTTGACAGCCATGAGAAGGACAGGAACAGGAGCTTCGGTGCGCTTGCTTTTGTCGTGTTCTTCGGTAATATGCTCACCATAGCGACCGCATATATCAGACGTGCCGATTCTGTGACACTGGCTCCTATGGTGGTATATCTGGCATATCTGTTGCAGTGTCTTGCGAATATCTATGTATCCAGTTTCTTTTCGCAGTATATCGAAAGCTATTTCCGTAAGGACGGAGAAGAACTGACACTCATCCAGCGCTTTAACCGGTCGCTGCTTGTGAGCGCGACCGTTCTGCTGGCGGTTCTGTATATCTATAAACTGCCTTCGTTTGATGCTACGCATGAGTCGGCGGCAGTGGAGCCGTGGGTCAGATATTTCTTCGGATATGCTCTGGAACTCTACTATATCCTGTATTCGATAATATATTTCATACGCTTCAGGAATAAGCTCAACAAGCGCGCCCTGCTGACTGCCGTCTGGGGCATAATCGTGACCATAGGCGGAATCGTTGCCCAGCTTGTATTCTCTTCGATCCTGGTGAACTATGTGGGTGCCACACTGGGACTGTTCCTGTTCTACTTCGGTGTGGAGACACCTGACTACCGTAAACTCAGGCAGACCATGGATGAACTCAGGGAAGCCAGGATCGCAGCCGACAGAGCCAATCATTCCAAATCGGAATTCCTGGCCAATATGAGCCATGAGATACGTACGCCGATTAATGCCGTGCTGGGCATGAATGAGATGATCCTGCGTGAGAGCGATAATGACAAGATCACGTCGTATGCCCGCAATGTGGAAAGCTCCGGTAAGAATCTGCTCTCGATCATTAACGATATCCTGGATTTCTCCAAGATAGAAGCAGGTCATATGGAGATCGTGGAGAATAACTACAAGCTGAGTAAGCTCCTGAATGACTTAAACAGCATGATCCGGTTCCGCGCCGAGAAAAAGGGACTGGAATTCGATATCTATGTGGATAAGGATCTGCCCGATGAACTGTACGGTGACGAAGTCAGGATAAGACAGGTGGTCACAAACCTGCTGACCAATTCGGTCAAATACACTCCCGAAGGCAATGTAAGCCTCACCGTAGAGGGATTCCGCAGGGATGATAACACCGAAGAGGGTTCCATAGAACTGACGGATGACGAACTGCTCCTGACCTTTGCGGTTTCGGATACCGGTATCGGGATACGTGAAGAGGATAAGGAGAGACTGTTCTCACAATTCGAACGTGTGGATATGGACCAGACCCGTACCATCGAGGGTACCGGCCTGGGTCTTGCGATAACCTATGATCTGACGGCCATGATGGGCGGGCGGATAGATGTATCGAGCTCTTACGGTGTCGGATCGACTTTCACGGTCAAAATTCCTCAGAAGGTGATAGGTGATGAGCCTATCGGGGATTACAGTGTTGAGACGCCCGAAGCGGAGGAGATCGAGAACTATAAGGAAAGTTTCACCGCTCCCGGTGCGAAGATCCTGGTGGTCGACGATACTGCGCTCAACCTGCTCGTCTTCAGGGAACTGCTTAAAAAGACAGAGGTTCAGATCGATACCGCGCGCAGTGCGGGCGAAGCCGTACGTCTGACTATGGATACGGCATATGATGTGATATTCATGGACCAGCGTATGCCTCACACCGACGGGATCCAGGCTATGCACATGATCCGCGAGCAGCACGGCGGATCGAATCGGGAGACTCCGATCATATGTCTGACCGCCGATGCGGTATCCGGAGCCAGAGAGAGGTATATTGCAGCCGGCTTCGTAGACTATCTGACGAAACCCGTCGAGAGCGAGAAGCTTGAGAGGATGCTGTGCAGATATCTGCCGGAGGATAAGGTGATCAGAGGAGAAAACGTATGAGTAATGAGAATAAAGACGTCAACTATACCGAAGCCGACATAGAGAATGTGGTCAATCTGCTTGACGGGTTCGGATCCAGCGAGGTGGGACGGTTGAAACTGAAAGTGGATCCGGTGCTGGAAGCGGAATCTTTTACGTTCGCATATCATCATGGAAGGTGCGATATAGGGAGCCCCTATGCGAAGGGGGACTGTTTCGACGCCCCCGAAGCATCCTGTGATCGGAAGTAGGACGTTTGCAGCGAATAACCTTTGATCGTATTCGCGGAAAGGATTAAATTATGCTAGATCTGAAATATGCCCCGCGGGGATGGAACAGCTGGGACTGCTACGGCGCGGCCGTTACCGAGGATACGGTACGCCGCAATGCCGACTATATGGCAGCAAATCTGAAACAGTACGGCTACGAATATGTCGTGGTCGATATACAGTGGTATGAGCCGGGATCGGTCAACAACGAGTACCACCCTTTTGCCGACGTATGCATGGATGAATACGGTGATGCCCGCCGAGAACAGATTTCCGTCGGCAGCAGGCGGAGCCGGATTCAAACCGCTTGCAGACTATGTTCATTCCCTCGGCCTTAAGTTCGGCATACATATAATGAGAGGTATACCGAGACAGGCTGTAACACGCAATCTACCCGTATACGGTACGGACGGGATACGGGCACGCGATATAGCGAAGACTGCTTCGATATGTGCCTGGAATACCGATAATTACGGTGTGGATCCCGCGAAAGACGGTGCCCGTGCCTATTATGATTCGATCTTTGCACTCTATGCATCATGGGGCGTGGATTTCATCAAGTGTGATGATATATGCAGGGAACTCCCTCATGAAGAAAGTGAGCTCGTGATGCTCTCGGAGGCGCTGCACTCATGCGGACGCGATATGGTGCTGTCGATATCCCCCGGTCCGGCACTCCTTGAGAAATCCGAACTGTACAAGGATGTGGCCAATATGTGGCGCATCACGGATGATTTCTGGGATGAATGGAAGCTGCTCTATGCGATGTTCGAGAGGGCGGAGAAGTGGAGCATTCATACCGGACACAACCATTATCCCGATGCGGATATGCTTCCCCTCGGTGCCATACGTCAGGTATATGATCCGGAGTACAGGACGGCATTCACGCGTGCCGAACAGGAGACCATGATGATCCTGTGGTGCATTATGAGATCCCCTCTCATGATAGGATGTGAACTGACGAAGAACGACGGATACACACTGGGACTGCTGACCAATGAGGGGCTGATGGAGATGCATGAGAGATCACGTCATGCACACCAGGTGTTCAGACGCAGGATGGGTGATAATGAAGTGATACTCTGGACTTCGATGAGGTCTGACGGCGCATCGGGATACGACGGACAGTATGTGGCAGTGTTCAATGCCGACGGCCCGGATGCGGAGATAGAGATCTCTCTGGATGAACTTGAACTTGCAGGTGAAGTATCCGGTACCGATATAGTATCGCAGTACGAATCTCCTTATTCGGGATCGATACGTGTCAAGGTCAGGGAACACGGTGCCCGTGCATTACTGATCAGGTGAAGAGATGATAGGAACAGAGTTTGACAGAGGACAGGGTCTGGGCAACCAGCTGTTTGTCTATGTGACCGCGCGTGCCATTGCCGCGGAGCGGGGAGTGCTTTTCGGGACAGCCGGGAGGGAGAACTTCGTTCATAACATACACGATGACAGCGGGATGTACTTCATGGATATAGATCTCGGCGAAGAGATCACTCCCGGGATGAAGAAGGATATGGCCCGCTTTGACGATGCCGATGACAGATTGTTTATGGGTACTTCGGCTCACGATATAACTCACGGAATCTATGTGAGTGCGGCCGATGACAGTATACATGAAGTAGCGGATAATACTCTTCTCTACGGTAATCTGCAGGCCGAAAGTTATTTTGACAGATATTCGGAAGAGATAAAGGACTGGCTTAAGGTAAAGCCGGAATATGATACACATGAATATACGGCAGACGACCTGTGTATCATACATATGAGATGCGGGGACTACCGTAACGAACCGGCACTGTTCCTCGGACGCAGTTACTGGTTAAAAGGCGTACGCAATATGCGCCGCATCAATCCGGATATGAGATTTCTGATAATCACGGATGAAGTTGAGAACGCACACAAGGTCCTGCCGGGATTTGACGCGGTCACGAATGATATAGGGCGTGATTACGCGATCATCAAAAATGCCAGATATCTGCTTCTTTCCAACTCGTCTTTTGCGGTATTTCCCGCGATGACCAGCGCAGAGCTTAAGTACGCCATAGCGCCCAAGTACTGGGCCAGACATAATGTGTCGGACGGATACTGGGCTTCCGAGCAGAATATATACAGTTTTCTGCACTATCAGGACAGAAAAGGCAGGATCTGGGAACCGGATGAATGCAAAGCCGAACTTGACAGATATAAAGCAGGGTCTGTAACATACAAAAGGGTCAATGTGCGGCCCGGTGCGGGCAGGATCCTTTTTCAGCGTATCCGTGCCAAAGCCATATACTACAGGTATTATCTGGGAAGGATCGTTATGAGCCTGCTCAGAAGGATACATATAAAGTAAAGAAACGATGTGAGAGAAGAGGAGTGAAGTTATGTCAACCATCTACATTATGATCGCCATTGCTTTATACCTGGGCGTACTCATCATTCTGGGTGCGAGATTTGCCAAGGATAATAATACCGTTGAGGATTATTATCTCGGCGGCAGAAAGCTCGGACCGTATGTGACCGCCATGAGTGCGGAAGCGTCCGATATGTCATCGTGGCTTCTCATGGGACTGCCCGGTGTAGCTTATCTGTCAGGTGTATGCGATGCATTCTGGACTGCCATAGGACTGGGTATCGGAACATACTTAAACTGGCTGCTGGAGGCCAAGAGGCTCAGGTATTATACCGAGATCATCGATGCCGATACGGTGCCTGATTTCTATGAGAAGAGATTCAGGGACAAGTCTCATGTCCTGATGGGCATATCCGCAGTCGTGATAGTAATTTTCTTTGTACCTTATACCGCATCCGGGTTTGCTGCCTGCGGTAAGCTGTTCTCATCCCTGTTCGGGATCGACTATGTCGTAGCGATGCTGATCAGTGCGGTCATCATCATCGCGTATACGGCCATGGGCGGTTTCATGGCGGCATCCACCACGGACTTCGTTCAGTCGATCGTGATGACGGTAGCGCTGATCGCGGTAGTATGCTTCGGTGTATCACAGGCCGGCGGTATTCATGAAGTCAGCGCTTTTGCAAACTCCCTGGACGGTTATATAAGCATATTTAACATGAATGATTACTCATCCGGAGCTTCGGTAAGCTATGGCGGATTCATCACCATCATTTCCACCATGGCATGGGGACTCGGATACTTCGGTATGCCTCATATCCTGCTCAGATTCATGGCTATAGAGAAGCCTGAGAAGATAGCACTCTCCAGACGCGTGGCTACCGTATGGGTGTTCATAGCGATGGGCGTAGCGATCTTCATCGGCATCATGGCGCGTGCAATGGCAAACTATGGTGCGATCGGAGAACTTGAGGATGCCGAGAGAGCAGTCATAGTCATCTCGCAGAAGCTTGCCGGGTTCGGTGTATTCCCCGCGCTGCTCGCAGGCGTGATCCTGGCAGGTATCCTCGCATGTACGATGTCTACATGTGACTCGCAGCTGCTGGCTGCATCATCATCCATATCCGAGAACATACTCCACGAAGTAATGGGTATCAAGATGGATGAGAAGAAGAACATACTCATGGCCCGTATCACTCTCGTGGTGATCGCCATATTTGCCGTATTCGTTGCAAGGAATCCCAACAGTAACGTATTTAATATAGTATCATTCGCATGGGCAGGTTTCGGCGGTGCCTTCGGCCCGATCATGATCCTGGCCATATTCTGGAGACGCACCAATAAGCAGGGTGCCATCGCAGGCATGATCTGCGGCGGTGCCATGGTATTCATATGGCACTATCTGCTCAAACCCCTCGGAGGGATCTGGGGTATATACGAGCTGCTGCCCGCATTTATCTTAGGTCTGGTGGTATGTGTCGTAGTGAGCCTCCTTACTCCCGAACCGGAGCAGGAGATCCTGGATGAGTTTGACAGGGTTCTGACACTCTCTAAGAGCACCGGAAAAGCATCATAAGAATAATGTGATCACTTCATGAATGCCTTCATGGGATTGACGTCCCTGGCGGCATTCATGATATCATCCATGTTTTCGTTCAGATAAGCGAGGAGTTCTTCTGTTTCCTCTTCGCTGTATCCCGATACGGAGAGTATCTCACCTTCGGGCATTCTGATCTCGGCATGTGATGTATCTGTTTCGATCATTACACATACAGACCTGCTCTCGCCTCTGTGCAGTATACCGGATACGGAGATCCTGGTATCGGGGGTGACCGGAGAGGTCTGTATTGTTTTTTTGGCTTCTCCCATGTCGGGAGTTTTTTCTTTCGGAGCGGGTATGTCGAAGTTCATATCTCTTGCCTCTGTGTGTGTTAGAAGATAAAATGATTCTATATTTATTATCGGGTTTTGACAAGCCGGAGTGGAGACTGACATGAGTAAAAAACTGCGTAAATACACACAACTGACTGTGACCGCCGCCGTGGTGTTATCCGTCATGTATGCATCGGCGGATACTGCATATGCACAGGGCAGTACCGGGAGTTATTACAATATCGAAAACGAGTATCATTCGGATGTCAACTTTGCGGACATGGAGATACAGTGGGTTGATGAGGAGGCTGTGGAGGCTTTTCTGGATCAATACGAGCAGGCGGTGAAGGATGGCGATGAAGCTGCTGTCGTAAACGGCTACGATAAGCTGAACGCTCTACTTGATCATGTATCCACCCAGTATACATTGAATGATATCAGGCATAACCGTGATATCAACAATGAAGAGTATGCCGAGCTGAGCAGCAGTATGCTGGAATTTGCAAATGATATGAGTGACAGGGCGCTGCAGCTGATCAGGGAAGCCCTTAAATCGGATGCGGGAGATGCACTCAAGGCACACATAGATAACGAATATCTGGTGGAGGATCTGCTGGAATATGAGGATATGACGGATGAGGAGAAAAAGCTGGATCTGGAATATCAGAAGCTCACGCAGGAGTATGAGAAGATCCTGATATCCGATACTCACGTGGAGGTGGACGGTAAGGACTGGAACCTTGATAAGCTCATGAACGACTATTCGCTCGACAGAGACGGATACAGACGGATCGTTACCGCCATCTACAGATCCCGTAACAGTCAGATGGCGCAGATATATACCGAAATAGTGCATAACCGTAACCGGATAGCCGAGATCAACGGGTATGACAATTACGCCGATTATGTATACGAACTGACATATAACAGGGACTATACAGCAGAAGATGTACAGATCATATATTCCGGAGTACAGGACTATATTGTTCCCCTCAGTGAAGAACTGTCCTCGAAGGAAGTATACAATTTCAAGCTCATGAACCTGGATCTGACGGCAGATGAAAGGATGGAGAGGGTTGAACCCGTTATAGAACGCATCCACCCGGATCTGTGTTATGCCTGGGATTATATGAGGGATCACGGACTTTATGATATGGATTCTTCACCGTCCAAGATGGACACCGGATATACGATCACACTGTATACTTACGGCGCCCCTTTCATTTTTGACCAGCCTTACGGTAACTGGAATGATATACAGACCGTGATCCATGAGTTCGGACACTATAACGAGATGTTCCATAATGAAGATATGCATGTACTTACTTCTGTGCATAACGTCGATGTGAGCGAGATCGATTCGCAGGGGCTGGAACTTCTGTGTCTGGATTATGCCGACGAGATATACGGGAACGGATGCAGAGATGCTGTCGTATATGAACTGCTGTCCAAGATGACGGAATCGGTCATGTCGGGCTGTATCTATGATGAGTTCCAGTATCGTGCTTTTACATATGACGGTGAACTTACTACGGATGTACTCAACGAAATGTTCTGCGAGATCTCCAATAAATACGGGAATGATTATACTCCCGAAAGCGCGGAGGTATATTACTGGCCGGAGGTCAATCACACTTTTGAACAGCCGATGTATTATATATCATACTGTACAAGTGCGCTGGCGGCACTGGATATACTGGCCATGTCGGAGAATGACAGGGATGCCGCGATCGACTGTTATATGAACCTGACAACTTATCATGGAGAGATCCCTTTCAGAGAGACGCTCGCGGATGTGGGACTTCCGGATATATTTGAAGAAGGGGTGATAGAGGACATCAGCATAGCGGTCCGTGAATATGCAGGATTCACTCACGCATCGAAGTTCCTTAAGATGCTTAAGGATCCCGTGCTCATCATCATGGCTGTGATACTGCTCGTGGCAGTGATCGTGATCATAGTGGTCAGAGCGTCCACCAGAGCGGAGAGAAAAGCCAAAAAACAGAATGCCGGGCAGATGCAAATGCAATAGATATAGGTTATACTTATAATGTTACACTATTTTTCAGATTGACCGGGGGGGGCTACATGGGGTTATTTGCAAAAAAAGAAACAGAAGAAACCGAGATCCGGAACAACGCAAAGGCGGAGGAGGAAGCAGCGCGTGCGGCACGCAATAAAGCCGAGAGAGACAGTATTTTCGGCTCGATGCGTGAGAATATAGATACAGCCAACGAATACTCCAACATGGCATCCGAAGAAATGAGGGAGCTGGAGGCTTCGATGAATCAGGTATCCGATACGGCTGCGTCTGTCAATTCGGACGTTAAAGCGGTCGGAGATCATGTCATAGAACTGGCACAGGCATCGGAGGATCTCTTAAGCTATGCATCGCAGATGAGTCTGCGTGCGGACGAGATGAGATCCAATGCCGAGAAGAACATGCAGAATACATCCGATGTGATGGGTGAGATCCTGGTCGAGCTCAACAACTCCATCGAAGAGTCCAAGAGCGTGGAACAGGTCAATGTGCTCACCAAGGAAATACTGGCCATCTCCAGTAAGACCAATCTGCTCGCTCTGAATGCATCCATAGAGGCGGCCAGAGCCGGAGAAGCAGGGCGCGGATTTGCGGTAGTGGCTGATGAGATCAGAGAACTGGCGGATCATTCGAGAGTGGCCGCCAACGACATACAGAATGTCAACAGCATGGTGGTCAAGGCCGTAAGCGGGCTCATAGAGAGTTCCGATAATATGGTTAAGTATGTTAACGAAAGTGTTATGCCCGATTATGAGGGCTTCGTTGCTTCCGGCCAGCAGTACAGTTCGGATGCTTCGTACATAAATGAGATAGTCACCGAAGTCAGTCATATGGCAGTGGAACTCCGCACATTGGTGAAGAGTATCACGGCCGAGGTCGCGGGGATCGCCGAGACGGTCGAAGCCAGTACCGGGGAGGTCAGCGGGTCTGCAGAGCATATCCGCGAACTGTCGGGGCAGATCGATTCTCTGGTCATGAACATGGATCGCATCACTAAGTATCTTTAATCATTCCGAGGTTATAATTAATGAGACGCAGCGGTATTCTTATGCCCATAACAGCCTTTCCGTCAGCGTACGGTATAGGTTCTTTTTCAAAAGAAGCATATGCATTTGTTGACTTCCTGGCACGTGCCGAGCAGTCATTGTGGCAGATACTGCCGCTTGGCCCTACCGGATACGGGGATTCGCCTTATCAGTCTTTCTCGACTTTTGCGGGTAATCCTTATTTCATCGATCCCGATGAACTGGTGGAGAGAGGCTGGCTGAGTGCAAAAGACTGTGCAGCCACATACACGGGGGCATCCGATGCGCCGGTAGATTATGAGCATATCTACAATACCCGCTTCAAGCTGCTGCGCGGCTATAAGAAGTTTGTTAAAGAGAATGCTTTCTGGCTGGATGATTATGCTCTCTATATGGCGGTGAAGAATTCCTTCGGGGGATCGAGCTGGACAGAGTGGGATGAAGACATCAGGCTTCGTAAGAAAGCCGCTATGGACCGGTACACCGGGTTATATGCCGATGAGATCGAATTCTATAAGTTCCAGCAGTATATGTTCTGTGTTCAGTGGAATAAGCTGAAAGATCATGCCAATGAGCGTGGTGTAAAGATAGTCGGCGATATTCCGATATACGTTGCCTTTGACTCGGCTGATACCTGGTCGCATCCCGAGCTTTTCCAGCTTGATAATGACAATAAGCCCGTGGGAGTAGCCGGATGTCCTCCCGATGCGTTTTCCGCTACGGGCCAGCTCTGGGGCAACGCACTTTATAAATGGGACTATCACAGGAAGACCGGTTAT
The DNA here is from genome assembly GCA_905234595.1 of uncultured Lachnospiraceae bacterium. GTDB lineage: Bacteria > Bacillota > Clostridia > Lachnospirales > Lachnospiraceae > XBB2008. Next base: position 13,038 of record CAJOID010000066.1, read on the forward strand.
AAGTGGTGGATACAGAGATTTGAATATTGTTACAGGCTCTATGATGTTATACGCATAGATCATTTCAGAGGCTTTGATGAGTATTATTCCATACCGTACGGCGATCCGACTGCCGAATTCGGTCACTGGGAGCAGGGCCCCGGATATGATATCTTCAAGGCGATGAAGGATGCTCTGGGACAGAGAGAGGTCATCGCCGAGGATCTGGGTTTCCTTACCGACACGGTACTTAAGCTGGTCAGGAAGACGGGTTATCCCGGCATGAAAGTCCTGCTCTTTGCATTCGATCACAGAGAGCCCAGTGATTATCTGCCACATGCCTATACATCAAACAGCGTGGTCTATACCGGTACTCATGATAACGATACCGTGGAAGGATGGATCCGCAGCGCTTCGCCCAAGGATGTGAGATTCGCCATGAAATATCTGGGCGTGAAGCGCAGGGCGCAGATCAGGCCGGCTCTGATACGTGCGGCACATGCATGTGTGGCGGATACCTGTATCATTCCCTTGCAGGATTATCTGGGTCTGGATAATGAAGCGCGTATCAATATGCCGTCTACCGTAGGCGGTAACTGGGTATGGCGTATGTCTCCGGATGCGCTGACCGATGAACTGTGTGATGAGATCAGAGATCTGACGATATTGTACGGACGGTCGGAGAAAACAGCCAGATAAACGGCTGTTTGGCTGCAGACGGACAGGCCGTTTTGGCGGGAGTGATATATGAAAGCTTTGGTTACCGGGGCATCCCGGGGTATAGGAGAAGCTATAGCACAAGCCCTGGCACGCGAGGGATACGATCTGTATCTGACGTGTGACAGGACTTTTGATTTATTACAGCGTGTAGCGGACGATATCAGGACGGCATATGCCGTGAACGTCATTCCCATAGAGGCTGATATGTCCGATGAAGCGGATGTGGAGTCACTGTTTGAACAGATCGGTGAACTTGATCTGCTGGTCAATAATGCGGGTATATCTTATATAGGTCTGCTTCAGGATATGAGCATGCATGAGTGGCAACGTGTCATGAACGTAAACTTAAACTCCGCGTTCCTGACATGCAGGGCTGCACTTAAGCTCATGATCCCGCAGCAGCAGGGCAGGATCATAAACATATCCTCCATATGGGGGGAGACCGGGGCATCGATGGAGGTCGCTTATTCCGCATCCAAAGGAGGCCTGAATGCCTTCACCAGAGCTCTGGCCAAAGAAGTTGCACCGTGCAATATACAGGTTAATGCCATAGCCTGTGGTGTGATCGATACGGAAATGAACAGGCACTTAAGCACCGAAGAGATGGCAAGTATAGTTGAGGAGATTCCCGCAGACAGACTGGGACTGCCCTCCGAGGTGGCAGCGCTTGCGGTATCACTGGCGGACGCTCCGGCTTATCTGACGGGACAGGTTGTTACGATCGACGGAGGTTTTACATGAGTGATATCAGAGACATGGTGATAATAGGTTCCGGTCCTGCCGGACTGGGTTGTGCATTGTATGCCGCAAGAGCGGGCATTGATGCCGTGGTCATAGAGAAGAATCCTCTTCCCGGTGGACAGATAGTCAATACCACGGACGTGGACAATTATCTCGGTCTGCCGGGCATAGGCGGATTTGAGATGGGAGATACCTTCCGCAGGCACGTGGAGAAGATGGGCGGAGAGTTCATCGAGGACGATATCGGTTCGGTCCGCGCTGAGGACGGTATATATATTGTAAGCGGAGCGAAGGAGGAGTATAAGACCAAAACGGTGGTATTTGCGACCGGCGCGCACAGATCGAAACTGGGTATCCCCGGGGAAGCACAGTTCACCGGACGCGGTGTGTCGTATTGCGCCACATGTGACGGTGCGTTTTTCCGTAACAAAGAAACCGTGGTCATAGGCGGCGGGGATGTGGCCGTCGAGGATGCCATATATCTGGCAGGGCTGTGTACTCATGTGACCCTGGTTCACAGACGCGATGAACTCCGGGCTGCGAAATCCGTTCAGGATGCCCTGTTTGCAAAGGATAATGTGACTGTGGCCTGGAACAGTATACCGGATGAAGTTCTCGGGGACGGAGTTGTCAAGTCGTTGCGCATACATAATAAGGAAACGGAAGAAAGCACTGAGATACCCGCATCGGGCGTGTTCATAGCAGTGGGCATGAAACCCGACTCCGAACTTGCTTCGGGGCTGTGCGATCTGGATGAAAAAGGATATATCATAGCCGGTGAGGATTGTGTAACATCCGCTCCGGGTATATATGCGATCGGAGATGTCAGGACCAAGGCCCTGCGTCAGGTCATCACTGCTGTGGCGGACGGAGCGTGTGCCGTGACAAGCGCCGAGGCGTATCTGAGAGAACACTGAGGAGAAAAAGAACGCCAAGGTTTACATAAAGACAATTCGGTGTTGACAAATGTGAATGAAAATGTTACATTTATTACTGCGTGTAACAAAATTGTAACAATTCATTGACGTTTGTAAGGTTTTTATGAAGAAAAAAATTATCAGAATAGCAGCATATGCAATGGCAGGAGCTCTTACCGTATCGTCCGTAACGATGGATGCGGAGGCTGCCAGAACAACCAAGGATGTACTTCCTTCCACCGGTATAAGTTTCACCATGGGTACCAATTCCAAGTCTCTCTCGGAGCTTCAGCAGGAGTCCGACATGAGCAATGCAACTGCAGAGGAGCAGAGCACCGAAGCGGATACCAATGTTCTCGGTGATATCAGATCCGAAAACAGCGTGGTAGGTACATCGG
>CAJOID010000066.1:15801-42908 GCA_905234595.1 uncultured Lachnospiraceae bacterium
TCGTGGCAGATTCGATCTCTGCCGATAACGAAGAAACCACGGAAGAAGTAAAGAGCGGATCCGGTAAGGTGATACAGGATACGGTGATCGTGTCCAGAGGTTATACGGACGACCTGCGTGCAGCTTCGGGTGCGGAAGATGACGAGACCGAGGGATTCAAGAACCTGGTCATCGCTCAGGTCACCAATTATGTGAATGTCAGGGATCTGCCGAGCGAAGAGGGCGAGATAGTAGGTAAGCTCTATAACAATTCGGTGGGTAATTTCATAGAAGAGGAAGACGGCTGGTATAAGATCTCATCCGGATCCGTAGAAGGATATGTAAAAGGTGAGTTCTGCGTAACGGGTGAAGATGCCGTGGAACTGGCACGTAAAGTCGGTACCCGTATAGCAACCGTTAATACCACTACATTATATGTAAGAGAAGAAGCAACCACTGACAGTTCGGTCATCGGTATGGTACCGATCGAGGATGAACTGATCGTTATGGAAGAACTTGACGGATGGGTCAAGGTCAACATAGAGGAAGGTGACGGATATGTATCAACCGACTATGTAGACCTCTCCACCGAGTTCGTAAAGGCCGAATCCAAGGCCGAAGAGGAAGCCAGACTGGCAAAGGAAGCTGCTGAACGTAAGGCGGCTCAGAAGGCAGCGGCATCCAGAAGCTCATCAGGCGGCAGCAAGTATGTGGATACCGGATCATATGCTCCTGCAGGCAGCGGCACAGGCCAGAACGTAGTCAACTTTGCAATGCAGTTCGTCGGTAACCCGTATGTATACGGAGGAACCTCGCTTACCAACGGATGTGACTGCTCCGGATTCGTAATGAGCGTATACAACAACTTCGGTGTAAGCCTGCCTCATTCATCTGCGGCTGACAGAAGCGTCGGAGCGTCCGTCGGATCACTTTCGGAGGCACAGCCCGGTGATATCATCTGCTACTCCGGTCATGTGGCTATATACGCAGGCAACGGACAGATCGTACATGCATCTACATCGAGGACCGGTATCATCGTATCGAGTGCAAGTTACCGTTCGATCCTGTCGATCAGGAGAATATTCTAAAAGGGAAATGTTACAGGGCGCAGCCGGAGGGCTGCGCCTTTTGTATATTATTCACAAATGATTCTGCATAAGAGAAAAGTCGATAATGATGTATTGACATGAGTTATCCACATTTAGGGTAACGTGTTTTAGGGAAAAGATAGTTATACACGAAGTTATACACATTATCCACCGAAATGTGAAACATGTTTCACATCATTTTATGGAAACTATCGAACGGGTGTTCTTGTGTAAAATCACGAAAAAAAACCTGTTTTTTCAAACCCCTTGACTTATGAATGTTCAAAATTTATATCTGAAATCCGCCAAATTGTCAGAAAATCCCGTTCAACGTTTAATTTTGCGTCTGTTGGAAACTGCCCCCGCATGTGGTATTATTTATATATCGATATGGTTCCCGGATTCAGGCGGAGCCAAATAAATCGAAAGAGAGGGCTATGCATATGAAATTTGTAATAGTAGGCAAGAATATTGATGTAACCCCCGGTCTTAAGAGCGCGGTGGAAGATAAGCTCGGTAAGCTGGACAAGTATTTTTCGGAAGATACCACGGTTCATGTAACACTCAGCGTGGAACGCAATGATCAGAAGATAGAAGTGACCATTCCCGTTAAGGGAAGCATCATCAGATCCGAGCAGGTGAGCACGGACATGTATGTGTCTATAGATCTGGTTGAGGAGATAATCGAGAGACAGCTCAAGAAGTATAAGAACAAGATCATAGACAAGCACCAGGCAGCCGCATCGTTTACCAAGAACTTTGTAGACGAGGATATGGATGATGAGGAGGAAGTTAAGATCGACCGTGTCAAGAAGTTCGATATCAAGCCCATGTATCCCGAGGATGCGTGCGTACAGATGGAACTTCTGGGACACAGCTTCTACGTATTCATGAACGCCGACACCGACCAGGTCAACGTGGTATACAAGAGAAAGAACAATTCATACGGACTGATAGAACCTGAAGAATGATAGCATTTATTCACTGTTTATCTTTTCTGGTGATAGCACTCACGGCAGGATATCTGCTTAAGGTTACCCTAAGCGATATGCTGCCGTTTGTATGGTGCGGGCTCATACTCGTGCTGTATGTGCTGGCATACGGAAGGATACTTTTTGTAATAGACATACTGATGCCGCTGGCCGCTGTCGCACTTGCGGTCTGCGTATGGCGCGGGACTGTGTCCGGGACTCGTGATGCATCAGCGGGTTCCGATCTTATCTCTTATGCCCGGGAGAATCTCCTGTCGGGCGGTTTCATCACATATATCATACTGTGCATCGTGATACCGCTTACCCAGAGTGCACGTATCGTTACCTGGTGGGACGATATCAATTACTGGGCGTGCGACTTAAAGAGCCTGTATTATCTGGGCGGATTTGCGGGTAAGTATGCAAATGTCTCGTCAGCATACGGCGATTATCCTCCTGCGGTCCAGCTGGCCAAATGGTATCTGGTTCACATGGATCCGCATGAGTTTAAGGAGAGCCTGGCATTTACGGGATATTATCTGTTCAATCTCTCGTTTATCATGCCGTGCTTCAAAAAGATCACCGGCAGGAGACTCGTGTTATGTCCGCTGCTGGCTCTGGCTGCCTGGGGCTTCGCCGGGATAGGTGACATATTCGGATACAGCGGATTCTGCGCCGATCTGTCTATGGCATTTCTTTTCGGCAGCGTGCTCATATGCGCTGTGGAGGAAGACCTTGCACTCACCCGGACATCCGTGTATCTGGCTGTTCTGGTGATCGCCAAATCAACAGGGATGATATGGGCGTTATTCGGTTTTGCTATATGGTTCGTATACAGACTTCTGAATACCGCGGACATTAACGGGAAGAAGATCCTGCGTATGCTGTCTGTGGGAGTGTTACCGGTATTAACGGGTGGTATATGGATGCTCTTCTGCCTGGTCAACAGGCGTGTCACCCAGAGTACCTCTACGATGGTCACATATATCACTACGGACAGATACGGCCTCTCACCGTATAAGAATGAGTTCGGAGCGGCCTTCATCAGAGCCTTTCTGACGGAGCCCGTACATGTGACTCATACTTGGTTCGATCTCTCGCCTGCGATGATGGCCGGCCTGATCACCGTTCTGCTCATTCTACTCAGGATCACGGGGTTCATAAAGGGACGGGGAGGAACGTTCGTATGCGTTGCACTGCCGGTCACCGGGATCGTATACTATGTGCTCATCTATATCGCACATCTGACCATTTTTGCACTGGAGACGCAGTATCTGGATCCGGAGGGGATGATAGCCTCGATCGAGAGATACGGAGCCCCGTTTATGATCGGATGCATGCTGTTCATCGCCCGGCTGTGGATGATGAGGGATGCCCAGTTCCTCGCGGTCAGGGTATTTCTGCTGTCGGTGCTCGTGCTCACCAATATACCCGAAGCATACAGGGGGATTATGGGGTACCGGACGGAACTGCGCAGTGAGCTTAAGAACAGATCCGGGTTTATCGAAGAAGAGTCCGTGCGCTTCCTGGAAGTGATCTGGGATGAGGATAGGGGGATCTTGTCCGGGAACAGACCCGGAGGATCTGCCGTGCCCGGCATCGGTAAGGGACTGCGCATATGCAGGGTGCGCGACGGTGCATATTATTATGTGCAGGATGCGTATGTAGCATATGAGGCTTCCCCGGTATCTGTCATATGTCCGTCCATGGACATAAAGGATACTCCTGCCGGAGTCTTCACGGATGCCGTGCTGCAGACTCATGCCGGATACCTGTATGTGGACAGCCAGGTGTATGAGGATACCTATCTGGATGATATGGTCGCGGACGGAGATTTCGAGTACTGCTGCCTGTACCGGATAGACATGTCCGGCGGGCAGATGAAGTTGGTGAAATGTGACTGATTTTTGGCGTGAGTTCTTGCTTTTTCCCCTTTCTTATTATATAATAGGATTTACTGTGTGACAAAAATTTAACAAACATTTCTAACACATCTAACATTCTTTTTTACGGAGGGCTAAACATGTCAAAAAAAGTAGTTATTGCAAGCGCATGCCGTACCGCGATAGGTACCATGGGCGGATCACTTTCCACCACTCCCGCAGCTGAGCTTGGAGCTATCGTTATCAAGGAAGCTGTCAAGCGTGCAGGTATCAAACCTGAAGATGTAGAGCACGTATACATGGGTTGCGTTATCCAGGCCGGACTCGGTCAGAATGTCGCAAGACAGGCTTCGATCAAGGCAGGTCTTCCGATAGAGGTTCCCGCCGTTACGACCAACGTGGTATGCGGTTCCGGTCTTAACTGCGTGAATCAGGCAGCTCAGATGATCATGGCAGGAGATGCGGATGTAGTAGTAGCAGGCGGTATGGAGAACATGTCCATGGCTCCCTTCGCACTTCCTCAGGGCAGATACGGATACCGTATGACATGGCCCAGCCAGAGCCAGGGCGCTCTCGTAGATACCATGGTCAAGGATGCTCTGTGGGATGCTTTCAATGATTATCATATGATCACAACCGCCGACAACGTAGCCAAGCAGTGGAATCTGACCAGAGAGGAACTTGATGAGTTCGCGCTCCGCAGCCAGACCAAGGCATGTGCAGCTATCGAGAACGGCGCATTCAAGGACGAGATCGTTCCCGTAGAAGTTAAGAAAAAGAAAGAAGTTGTTGTCTTCGATACGGATGAGGGTCCGAGACAGGGATCTACCATCGAGGGTCTTGCCAAGCTTAAACCGCTCAATCCCGACGGCGTCGTAACCGCAGGTAACGCTTCGGGTATCAACGACGGTGCAGCGGCTCTCGTGATCATGAGCGAGGATAAGGCAAAGGAACTCGGCGTAACGCCTATGGCTACATTCGTGGCAGGCGCTCTTGCAGGCGTTGATCCCACTATCATGGGTATCGGACCTGTAGCAGCTACCCGCAAGGCTATGGCCAAGGCCGGATACAAGATCGAGGACTTCGATATCATCGAGGCAAACGAGGCATTTGCAGCTCAGTCCGTAGCAGTAGGCAAGGACCTCGGCATAGACGTAGACAGACAGCTTAACCCCAACGGCGGTGCCATCGCACTCGGTCATCCCGTAGGAGCATCAGGTGCCCGTATCCTGGTTACCCTTCTTCATGAGATGAAGAAAGCAGGTGCCAAGAAGGGTCTTGCCACACTGTGTATCGGCGGCGGCATGGGCTGCGCTACTATCGTAGAGATGTGATCACTCTGAATTTACAGAAAAGAGGAAAAATATGGAATTCGTAAAGTACGAACAGAAAGAAAAATACGGTATCATCACCATCGACCGTGCAGCAGCTTTAAATGCCCTCAATTCACAGGTGCTTGACGAACTGAACGCCGCATTCGATGCGGTTGATCTGGATGCTGTCAGATGCCTGATCCTCACCGGTGCCGGTGAGAAGAGCTTCGTGGCAGGTGCCGACATCGGTGAGATGAGCACTCTGACCAAGGCTGAGGGCGAAGCATTCGGCAAGAAGGGTAATGATCTTTTCCGCAAGATCGAGACATTCCCCATCCCCGTGATCGCTGCAGTCAACGGTTTCGCACTCGGCGGCGGCTGTGAGATATCCATGAGCTGTGATATACGCATCTGCTCCGACAATGCCATGTTCGGACAGCCCGAGGTGGGACTGGGCATCACTCCCGGATTCGGCGGCACTCAGAGACTTGCACGTCTGGTAAGCCCCGGCATGGCCAAGCAGATGATCTATACAGCACGCAACATCAAGGCTGACGAAGCACTTCGTATCGGCCTGGTCAACGCCGTATATCCTCTCGAGGAGCTGCTTCCCGCAGCAGAGAAGATTGCAGCCGGCATAGCTTCACAGGCTCCCATCGCAGTACGTAACTGCAAGAAAGCCATCAACGACGGTCTTGAGGCATCCATGGATGATGCGATCGTGATCGAGGAGAAGCTTTTCGGTGATTGCTTTGAGACAGAGGATCAGAGAGCCGGCATGGGTAATTTCCTTAAGAAAAAGGATGATCCGACCAAGGTCAAGGTAGTTGACTTCAAGAACTGTTAATCATTAATCACTTATATATATGGAGGACACAAAATGAAAGTAGGTATTATCGGTGCCGGTACTATGGGCCAGGGTATTGCCAAGGCATTTGCTCAGACTGACGGTTATGAGGTTATGCTCTGCGATATCAAGCAGGAGTGGGCTGAAGGGGGCAAGGACAAGATCGCCAAGGGTTATGCCAAGCTCGTTGCAAAAGAGAAGATGACTCAGGACACAGCTGATGCTATCGTAGCCAAGATCACTCCCGGACTTAAGGAAGATCTGTGTGCTGACTGCGATCTGATCGTTGAAGCTGCATTTGAGAATATGGAAGTTAAGAAGACCACATTCTCCGAGCTTGACAAGATCTGCAAGCCCGAGTGTGTATTTGCTTCCAACACTTCATCTCTGTCCATCACAGAGATCGGTAACGGACTCACCCGTCCCATGATCGGTATGCATTTCTTCAATCCCGCTGACCGTATGAAGCTGGTTGAGGTTATCGCAGGTGTCAACACTCCTCAGGAGACCGTTGACACGATCGTGAAGATTTCCGAAGAGATCGGCAAGACTCCCGTACAGGTTAATGAGGCAGCAGGTTTCGTAGTTAACCGTATCCTGATCCCCATGATCAACGAAGCTATCTTCATCAAGATGGAAGGTGTATCCGATGTTGAGGGTATCGATGCAGCCATGAAGCTGGGTGCCAATCATCCCATGGGTCCCCTCGAACTGGGCGACTTCATCGGTCTGGATATCTGTCTGGCAATCATGGACGTTCTTTACAATGAGACAGGCGACAGCAAGTATCGTGCATGTCCTCTTCTCCGCAAGATGGTCAGAGGCGGCAACCTCGGTGTTAAGAGCGGCAAGGGCTTCTACATCTACAACGAAGACCGTACCAAGACAGCTATTGATGCTAAATAAGCAACTTTAAATATACAACGGAGGAAAACAATCATGGATTTTTCTTTAAGCAAAGAACATGAGATGGTGAGAACCTTATTCAAGGAATTCGCCGAAAAAGAAGTTAAGCCTCTTGCTCAGGAGATCGACGAACAGCACAGATTTCCCAGAGAGACAGTAGACAAGATGGCTAAGTACGGCTTCATGGGTATACCCGTACCCAAGGAGTACGGCGGACAGGGTTGCGATACACTTGCATATGCAATGTGCGTTGAGGAACTGTCCAAGGTGTGCGGTACCACAGGCGTTATCGTATCCGCACATACATCACTGTGTATCGATCCCATACTTACCTTCGGTTCCGAGGAGCAGAAGCAGAAGTATGTTGTACCGCTTGCAAAGGGCGAGAAGCTCGGTGCATTCGGTCTGACTGAGCCCGGTGCAGGTACCGATGCTCAGGGACAGCAGACAAAAGCTGTTTTAGACGGTGACGAGTGGGTACTGAACGGATCCAAGTGCTTCATCACCAACGGTAAGGAAGCTGACGTATATGTTATCTTTGCGGTTACCGGCAAGGTTGAGAAGCGCGGAAGGATCATGAAAGAGATCTCCGCATTCATAGTAGAAAAGGGTACACCCGGATTTACATTCGGTACCAAAGAGAACAAGATGGGTATCTGTGCATCCAGCACTTATGAGCTGATCTTCACAGACTGCCGCATCCCGAAGGAGAATCTCCTCGGACAGCAGGGCAAGGGCTTCAACATCGCCATGCATACACTTGACGGCGGACGTATCGGTATTGCTTCTCAGGCACTCGGGCTTGCTGAGGGCGCGCTTGAGACCACCATCAATTACGTAAAAGAGCGTAAGCAGTTCGGCAAGTCTATCGGACAGTTCCAGAACACTCAGTTCCAGCTGGCTGATATGGCTACCAAGGTTGAAGCTGCCAAGATGCTCGTATACAAGGCTGCCAGGAAGAAAGATGAGTACAAGAAGGATCCCAAGGTTTCCTACTCGGTAGAGGCAGCTATGGCTAAGCTCTGTGCGGCAGAGGTTGCCATGGAAGTGACTACCAAGTGTGTACAACTCCACGGCGGATACGGCTACATCAAGGAGTACGATGTAGAGCGTATGATGCGTGATGCCAAGATCACTGAGATCTACGAAGGTACCAGCGAGGTACAGCGTATGGTCATCAGCGCAGCGCTGCTTAAGTAAGGTCACTGTCAAACATAAGAAGGAGATACAATAATGAAAGTTGTTGTTTGTATTAAACAGGTACCTGACACAAAGGGTGGCGTTTCGTTTAACCCCGATGGTACCCTGAACAGAGCAGCAATGCTCGCAATCATGAACCCTGACGACAAGGCAGGATTGGAGGCAGCTCTCAGACTTAAGGATCAGTATGGTGCAGAGGTTACCGTTCTGACCATGGGTCTTCCCAAGGCTGCTGATGTGTTAAGAGAAGCACTGGCTATGGGTGCCGATAAGGCTGTCCTGGTTACCGACCGTGTACTCGGTGGTGCCGATACATGGGCTACTTCCACCACTATCGCCGGCGCACTCAGAAATCTGGAGTATGATCTGGTCATCACCGGCCGTCAGGCTATCGATGGTGATACCGCTCAGGTAGGTCCTCAGATCGCCGAGCATTTAGGTCTTCCCGTAATCTCTTATGCACAGGATATCAAGGTAGAGGGTAACAAGGTTGTGGTTGAGCGTCTTTATGATGACCGCTATCATGTGCTGGAGGCTCAGATGCCTTGCCTGATCACAGCTCTTGCAGAACTCAATGCGCCCAGATACATGACTCCCGGCGGGATCTTCGATGCCGTTTCGGCAGAGATCACTACCTGGGGCAGAGCTGATCTGAAGGATGTTGAGGATGGGAACCTGGGTCTTAACGGCTCACCTACCAAGATCGCCAAGGCTTCCGATAAGGTACGTAAAGGTGCAGGCGAGAAGGTTACTCCCGATTCACCTGACGAGGCAGTATCCTACATCATCGGAAAACTCGATGAGAAGCATGTGATTTAAGGAAAGGCGGTGGAAAACAAATGAATATGACTCCTGAAGCAATAGCTGAATATAAAGGCGTATATGTTTTCGCACAGCAGGTAGACCATACCGTCGGAAGCATCGCCTATGAACTTCTGGGCAAGGCCAGAGATCTGGCTGCACCCTTAAACACTGAGGTAGTAGCAGTCCTGATCGGATCAGGCGTTAAAGACCTCGCAGACTCTCTTGCAGAGTACGGCGCTGACAAGGTCATCGTAGTTGATGATCCCGAGTTAAAAGAGTACAGAACCGAGCCCTATGCTCACGCTCTGGCAAGCGTCATCAACAAGTATAAACCCGAGATCATGCTCGTCGGTGCTACTGCTATCGGCCGTGACTTAGGTCCTACCGTATCAGCACGTGTGGCAACCGGTCTTACAGCTGACTGTACGGTACTTGAGATCGGTGATTTCCCGCTCGTACCCGTACCCGGCAAGGAAAACGAGCAGCTTCACAATCAGCTGCTCATGACCCGTCCCGCATTCGGCGGCAACACGATCGCTACTATCGCCTGCCCTTACAACCGTCCTCAGATGGCAACCGTACGTCCCGGCGTTATGCAGAAGATCGAGCCCAAGAAGGGTGCAAAGGCAGTTGTTGAAGAGTTCAATCCCGGATTTACTCCCAACAACCGTTATGTGACCATCAAAGAGGTAGTCAAGGCAGTTAAGGATACCGTAGATATCATGGATGCCAAGATCCTCGTATCCGGCGGCCGTGGCGTAGGTTCACCCGAGAACTTCAAGCTTCTTGAGGACCTTGCTGAGGCTATCGGCGGAACCGTCAGCTGCTCACGTGCAGTTGTGGATGCAGGCTGGAAGCCGAAGGATATGCAGGTAGGACAGACCGGTCGGTATCTCAGGTGCCATCCAGCACGTAGCCGGTATGGAAGAGAGTGACATCATCATCGCCATCAACAAGGATGAGGATGCTCCGATCTTCGACGTAGCCGATTACGGTGTTGTAGGCGATCTGAACAAGATCCTGCCTCAGTTGACCGAGCAGGTTAAAGCTGCAAGAGCAGCCAAGAAAAACTGAGATCCAAAAAGAATTAAAATACTTGCGGCGCCCCGAAAGGGGCGTCGCGTGTTTATTGACAGAAAACTACGGGAATAACGGTATGAGACTGAATGAACTGACTGTGGGACAGACAGCCAGGATAGATATGGTAGGCGGTGAGGGTGCACTCAGACAGCATCTGCTGGACATGGGTGTGATACCTGGCGTGATCGTACATGTAGTCAAGTTTGCGCCCATGGGCGATCCCATGGAGATCAAGATACATGACTACGAACTGACGCTCAGACTTGCCGATGCCAGACAGATAGATGTCACATTGACCGAATCGGTCTCTGAGACGATTGAAGATGATAAACCCCGGCACGAACACCCCGGACTGGGTGAAGGCGGCCGTTTTCATATGAAGGGTGACGGCGATCCGCTTCCGGACGGAACGGTTCTGACGTTTGCTCTGGTAGGAAACCAGAACAGCGGTAAGACAACTCTGTTTAACACTCTTACAGGCTCCAACCAGCACGTGGGGAATTTCCCCGGAGTGACGGTGGACAGAAAGGACGGTCCGATACGTAATAAGCCGGACACTATGGTCACTGATCTGCCCGGGATCTATTCGATGTCCCCATACTCGACCGAGGAGATCGTGTCCCGCGATTTCGTACTTCAGGATAAGCCCGCGGGCATCATCAACATACTTGATGCTACCAATATAGAGAGAAATCTGTACCTGACCATGCAGCTTCTGGAGATGAATATCCCCATGGTCGTAGCTCTCAATATGATGGATGAGATGCGTGAGAACGGTGGGACCGTGGATATCAACGGCATGGAACATATGCTGGGGGTTCCCGTGGTCCCGATATCGGCTGCGAATAATGAGGGCGTGGATGAGCTCGTGGAGCATGCCATACACGTTGCACATTTCCGCGAGAAACCTCTGCGACAGGATTTCTGTGACGAAAATGATCATGGCGGAGCGGTACACAGGGCATTACATGCCGTATCACATCTTATAGAGGACCATGCCGTGCGTGCATCTCTTCCCGTGAGATTTGCCGCATCCAAGGTCATCGAGGGGGATGAGCGGATCATGGACCGCCTCGAACTTGATGATAATGAAAAAGAAATGCTCGAGCATATCGTGGTACAGATGGAGAAAGAGAGAGAACTGGACCGCTGTGCCGCTATCGCCGATATGAGATTTGCCTTTATAGGTAAGGTGTGTTCGGCATGCGTAAGGAAACCGAAAGAGAGCAGGGAGAGAACGCGTAGCGAGAAGATCGACCGTATACTTACCGGCAAATATACCGCGATACCCGCATTCATCGCAATCATGGGAATAGTATGCTTCCTGACTTTCAATGTGATAGGAGCCGCTCTCCAGTGGCTGCTTGAAATGGGCGTCGAGGCAGTGACCGGAGCGGTCGACAGAGCTCTTACGGCCGCCGGAGTAGGGGAAGTCCTGCACGGGCTTATCATCGACGGTATCTTTGAAGGAGTCGGCAGCGTGCTTTCGTTTATGCCGATCGTGGTCGTCATGTTCCTGTTCCTGTCGCTTCTGGAGGACAGCGGTTATATAGCCAGAGTGGCATTCGTCATGGATAAGCTGCTGAGGCGTATCGGCCTGTCCGGACGAAGCGTTGTGCCCATGCTTATAGGGTTCGGATGTACCGTGCCCGCTGTCATGTCTACCAGGACACTGCCCAGTGAGCGCGACCGCCGTATGACCATTTTGCTCACTCCGTTCATGAGCTGCTCCGCCAAGATGCCTATATACGCTTTCTTTGTGGATGCGTTTTTTCCGAGATTCAAGGCACTGATCCTGATCGGACTGTATGTACTCGGGATGGCTGTCGGTATACTGATAGCTTTTATCTACCGCAAGACACTGTTTAAGGGTGAGGCGGTTCCGTTTGTCATGGAACTCCCCAACTATCGCATGCCGCGTCCTCAGAACGTGCTGCGTCTCCTGTGGGAAAAAGCAAAGGACTTTCTGCAGAGAGCTTTCTCGGTGATCCTGATCGCTACAGTGATCATATGGATGCTCAAGAGCTTTGATATTCATTTCAGATTCTTGAGTGATTCGAAAAACAGTATCCTTGCGGATATATCCGGACTGATGGCTCCGGTCATGAAACCGGCCGGACTGGGAGACTGGAGGATATGCACTTCACTGATCAGTGGATTTATGGCTAAAGAAAGTGTGGTTTCGACACTTGAAGTCCTGTTCGAAGAAAGCATCGCGACGGTCATGACTCCGGTCACGGCAGTATCTCTGCTCGTGTTCTCGCTTCTGTATACTCCGTGCGTGGCAGCTGTAGCGGCTGTCAGGAGAGAACTCGGGAGCAAATGGGCTGTCGGAATGATCGTATGGCAATGTGCGGTTGCATGGATAGCCGCCGTCATCGTTCAGCTGATCGGCAGGCTTTTCTGATCATCCTACGTTATTCACGATGCCGACGGATATATAGTTATCTATCAGACTGTGAAAGTCGGTATCCGGCTCCGATTCGAGGTTCAGATCCCCCTCGACCATATATCTTATGCCGCCGTTATCCAGTTCGGTCAATACATTGTAATGGTCGTGATAGAACGAACTGCGTGAGGTTTTGGCATTTCTGACGATACCGCGGCATTCGTCCAGAGTACATCCAGGGAAATTGATATTTACCACCTGACCGTAATCCAGCGGATACTCGGCGTATTCGGCCAGCAGAGCGGCCAGATAGGCATCCGTGACTTCATGGATGCCGTTTATATGCTCGGAAACGGCTATGGCGCGGTATCCCTGAAAGGCGGCTTCGAATGCGGCACCTACAGTGGCGGAATACTGGATATCCGTAGCTGCGTTATATCCGAAGTTGATACCGGACAGAACCAGATCCGGTTTTTCGGGCATCACGTTCAGACTGCCGACTCTGACGCAGTCGGCGGGAGTACCGGTGCAGGAGTAGGCATGGACTCCCTGTACCGGAAAGTCATGCGGATATACATCTATGGGTTCGCGCAGCGTAATGCTGTGTGATGCTGCGCTCCTCTGATGAATGGGAGCTACCACCCAGACTTCGCCCAGGTCAAGGGCGGCACGGGCAAGCCTTATTATGCCGTCCGCATCTATTCCGTCGTCATTGGTTATAAGTATCTTTCTCATATATCGGACTCTGCCTTGGGTGCATACTTCTCTTCGCAGTATTTGCATCTGTATACTTCGTTTTCCTCATCTGCCAGTACGAAGATATGCGGAAGCCCCTGCTCGATCGAGGTGATGCAGCGGGGGTTATGGCATTTGATGACATTTTTGATCTCTTTAGGCAGTACGAGTTCCTTTTTGTCGACGATCTCACCGTCCTTGATCACGTTGACGGTGATGTTGTGATCGATGAATGCCAGCACGTCCAGATCCAGTGTGTTGATGTCGCATTCCACCTTGAGGATGTCCTTACGTCCCATTTTCTCGGACTTGGCATTCTTGATGATGGCGACCGTATCGGCATTCTTGTCGAGCCCCAGATGCTTATATATTGAGAGGCTCTTGCCTGCTTTGATATGATCGAGGACGAAGCCTTCTTCTATTTTTCCAATATTTAACATGACGATATTTCCTTTCTGTATGTTCGGTTATCAGGGGTCCGGGCTGCGAATCCATAGTAAATCCTGGCTGCGGCCCGTTAGTCCTCGCCGCGGATTTCTATGAATCCGCAGCCCTGTGCTTTATACCAGTCCCAGCAGTGTCATGATCAGTGCCATCCTTACATATACTCCGTATTGTGCCTGCTTGAAGTACACGGCTCTCGGATCGTCATCCACCTCTACGGAGATCTCATTTACCCTCGGGAGGGGATGGAGTACGAGCATGTCTTCCCTGGCAAGCTGGAGTTTCTCATTGGTCAGGATGTAGAAGTCTTTCAGCCTGACGTAGTCTTCCTCGTTGAAGAAACGTTCTCTCTGGACTCTTGTCATATAGAGGATATCGAGATCGCCTATGCTGTCTTCCAGTTTGATCACTTCCTCGTATTCTATGCCGGACTCATTCAGCTTGTCGGTGATGTAATCCGGTATACGCAGCTCGGGAGGTGAGATGAATATGAACTTGATACCCTCATACCGGATAAGCGCATTTATCAGTGAGTGGACCGTACGTCCGAATTTTAAGTCACCGCAGAGACCTATGGTGAAATTACCGAGCCGTCCTTTCAGAGCTCTTATGGTCATCAGGTCTGTAAGGGTCTGCGTCGGATGCTGATGGCCGCCGTCACCGGCGTTTATCACCGGTATCCCGGATTTTTCTGCCGCTACCATCGGCGCTCCCTCCTTTGGATGTCTCATCGCACATATGTCTGCGTAGCATGAGATCACGCGGATCGTATCGGACACGCTTTCACCCTTGGCGGCAGACGATGAGGATGCTTCGGAGAAGCCCAGGACCTGTCCGCCCAGATGGATCATTGCGGATTCGAAACTTAAGCGGGTTCTGGTGCTCGGCTCATAGAAGCAGGTCGCGAGTGTTTTGCCGTCGCATACGTGCGAATACGCAGACGGATCTGCGGAAATATCTTCCGCCAGATCGAAGAGTTTGTCGAGCTCCTCCACGGAGAAGTCGAGCGGATTCATCAGATGTCTCATATTCCCTCCCTGATATACATGCAAAAGAAAAGGAAGATCAAATGATCTTCCTTAACAACTATGATCTAAATGAAACTAATTCAGCCACTTCCTTGCGCTTCGGAGCTTCGGGATCAATGTCGGGATAACCGATCGGTATAAGAGCCGATACGGAACGTCCTTCCTCGATTCCCAGAATATCGATCACGGTACTCTCATCGTAGAGCCCCATGATGACGGTTCCGAGTCCGTGCTCGTGAGCCGACAGGCACAGTGTCTGAGAAGCAACACCGGCATCATACATCGTCCATCCGTCTCCCTTGGGAGTGGATGCGGAGCCGTCACGCTCATAACCGCTTCTCTTATCGATGGAGACGACTACTATGAGAGCGGGAGCCTGTTTGATTATCGCACCGTTGCCGGGCCAGATGGTGGTGGCTTCGTCAGCAATCCGGTCCTTGATGGCGCCTTCGGCAACTATATAACGTACAGTCTGTGAATTCTTCCAGCTGGGGGCGTATGCTGCATCGCCGATCAGCTCCTCGATAACGGAGTGATCTATCGCATCGCTTTTGAATTTACGGATACTTCTGCGAGTTTTGATACATTCCTGAACAGTCATGTGACACCTCCTGACATTGAGAATGATGACAGTGGGGCTTTGATAACCCTTATCGTGTAGTATAGCAAATAGATATCGTGCTTTCAATGAGGAATTATAGGATTCTACGATGAATTGTGGTAAACTCGTAAACGTAAACAGAATAAGATCGATAGTTACCATATTTCGAACAGGTACTTGAGAGCCGCCGATGCTTGGCGAGGTCCTTCACGAGCCTAGCAGGCGCTGCGAGCGATCAGTAGCGAGAGCGTGCCTGTGAGGAATATGGTAACTATCGATCAATACAGATACCCCACGAGGGTACGGATCGGAGGAATATGAGCGAAGAAAGAACTAACACTGCAGCGGATAATGCCGGTTATGTGGAAGAGGAAAAGAAGCAGTATGTGGCACGCAAAAGATGGCTTTTGTTCGGCCTCCCTTTTACGTTCACAAAATATACGATCGGCGAGGACGTACTGACCATAGATACCGGGTTCTTCACCCGCAACGAGAACGACTGCTATATGTATAAGGTTCAGGACGTACAGTACAGTGCATCCTTACTGGAGCGTATGGCCGGCCTGGGCACGATCACCTGCTTCACTGGTGATACGACGGATCCCAAGCTTGAGATCAGGCACATCAAGAAATCCAAAGAGATCAAGAACTTCATACTTGAGGCTTCCGAGAAGGCCCGTGTACGCCGCAGGACCATGAATATGCTCAATATCGGTGCGGCCGGAGAAGGCATGGATCTGGATATTGCAGATTTTAACTGATGCCTGTACGGATGTCATAAACATGTCATATGATAAGCCGGAGGTTTGAATACTATGCTGTACGGTGCACTTGAGGCCGGCGGTACCAAGATGGTATGTGCGATCGGTGATGAGCATGGTCACATAGCGGAGAGAGCGGTATTTCCGACACGCACTCCGTCCGTGACCATACCGCAGATGATTGACTTCTATAAGTCGTATGAGATCGAAGCGATCGGCATAGCCTGCTTCGGACCGATCGACCTGATACCCGGATCCGCAACATACGGATATATAACATCCACGCCCAAACTGGAATGGCGCAACACGGACATAGTTGGACCGTTTGCGGATGCTCTGGGTGTACCCGTGGGATTTGATACTGATGTGAACGGATCTCTTCTCGGGGAAGTGACCTGGGGATGTGCCCGCGGATTGCAGGACGTGGTCTATATAACCATCGGTACGGGAGTCGGCGGAGGTGTGATGAGCGGCGGCAGGCTCGTTCACGGCATGCTGCATCCCGAGCTCGGGCATATGCTGATCCCGCGTAAGGCCGGGGATGATCATCCGGGTATATGCCCGTATCACGGCGACTGTCTCGAGGGCCTCGTGTCGGGACCGTCCATAGAACGCAGATACGGGATAAAAGCGGCTGAACTTGCTGAGCGTCCCGAAGTATGGGAACTGGAAGCATATTATATATCAGAGGCTCTGGTCAACCTGATACTGACCTTAAGTCCGCAGAAGATAATACTCGGCGGCGGCGTGATGCATCAGGAGCAGCTGTTTGCACTCATCCGGACGGATGTCACCCGGATGCTCGGAGATTATATTCAGGCAGGCCCGCTGAATGATATGGAGAGTTTCATAGTGCCCCCGTCATTAAATGATGACCAGGGGATCATGGGCGCAGTGAAGCTGGCTATGGAAGCGCATATATGAATATAAGGGAAGCACAGAAATATACAGAGAGACTGGCTGCAGCAGGGATGAAACCCGGGCTGGAGCGTATGAGCGTGCTGTGCGATAAACTCGGCAATCCTCAGAACGGTCTCAACTTCATTCATGTGGCCGGGACCAACGGCAAGGGATCCGTATGTGCTTTCATCACGTCTATTTTGAACGAAGCCGGATATAAGACGGGGCGTTATACATCCCCCGCGGTCGTCGAGGACCGTGAGCGTTATCAGATCAACGGACGTAATGTGTCACAGAGTGCATACTGTCGTAACCTCGAGGAGGTCAAAGCGGCAGCCGACATGATGGCCCTGGAAGGCGGCGAAGAGAACGAACCCACTCTTTTTGAAGTTGAGACCGCACTTGCATTCATGCTGTTCGCCGAAGCCGGATGCGATATGGTGGTCCTGGAATGCGGCATGGGCGGTGCGAAAGACGCAACGAATATAATACACGCCCCTGCTGTCAGCGTGATCACCCGTATCAGTCTGGACCATACCAGATATCTGGGGAAGACCGTGGATGCCATTGCCAGGGAGAAAGTGGGCATCATCAAGAAAGGGACCAATGCGGTCACGATATCGCAATCGCCCGAAGCTCTCTCGGTGATCAAGGCCAAGGCTTCGCTCGAGAAGGCTGCACTTACGATAGCCGATCCCGCGAATATCAAAAACGCCAAAGCAGGCCTTAAAGTCACGACATTTGACTACGGAAGATATAAGGGACTGAAGATATCGCTCATCGGGTCCTGTCAGATAGAGAATGCGATCGTGGCCATATCGGCGGTGGAAGCACTGCGCAAGGTCAGGATCAGGATAGAGGAGCAGGCCATCCGTGACGGATTGCAGAAAACCGTGTGGCCGGGCCGGTTTGAGATAATAGCGCGCAATCCGCTTGTGATAGTTGACGGTGCGCATAACGAGAATGCCGCCAAGAGGCTGTCCAAGACCGTCGAGTACTTTTTCCATAATGAAGAGGAAGCGCGCAAGCTGATATTCATCATGGGCGTACTGGGCGACAAGAACTACCCCGCCATCGCGGAGTATATGGCACCTCATGCGGCGCATGTGATCACGCTGACACCGGATAATCCCCGTGCACTGCCTGCACAGGAACTGGCCGAGACCGTGAAGAAGTATAATGATATGGTGAGCGTGGCGACTTCACCGGACGAAGCGCTGGAGATGGCGTATCTCCTGGCGGATAAGGATTCGGTGATCATAGCATTCGGATCGCTGTCTTTTCTGGGGTCCATCAGGAACCTGGTCGACAGCCGGGGTGCGGCCTTAAAGAAAAAACAGATCGTGCCCTAGGGCGATGATCAATATAAGAATGGTGAGTATGAGATGATCGATGAAGAAAAGATAAAACAGGCTATAAGACTGATCCTGGAGGGAATTGGTGAAGATCCCGGCAGGGAAGGACTCGCGGGTACTCCCGACAGGATAGCGCGGATGTACGGCGAGATCTTCGCGGGTATGGATGATGATCCGGCAAACCATCTGTCGAGGACATTTGCAGCCGAAGGAACCGATATGGTAGTAGAGAGTGAGATACCTTTTTACTCCATGTGCGAGCATCATCTCATGCCTTTCTTCGGACACGCCTATATCGGATACATACCCCGTGACAGAGTGGTGGGTCTGAGCAAACTGGGGCGGGTGGTCGACGCATATGCGAAGCGCCCGCAGATCCAGGAACAGCTGACCGGTCAGATAGCGGATGCGGTATATGAACATCTCGACTGCGCCGGAGTCATAGTGGTGCTCAAGGCAGAGCACATGTGCATGTCGATGCGCGGAGTCAAAAAGGGCGGGACACTCACGGTAACGGAAGCCAGACGGGGTGTGTTCGAAACCGATCCGGCTCTGGAGGAGAGATTTTTCCGGATGATAGATGTACATTGATCCGTATCCGGATGCAGGGAGGTAATCATGCGTATAGGTAACAGGGATTTCGATACCGATAACCACACATATGTCATGGGCATCCTCAATGTCACACCCGACTCGTTCTGGGACGGCGGCAAGTACCGCGGTATGGACGTGGCACTGGGGCATGTAGCTCAGATGATACGGGATGGTGCGGATATCATAGATATCGGCGGAGAGTCCGGTTGAAGCTGCCGATGAGATAGAGCGCGTGCTTCCCGTGATCGAAGCTGTCAGGGACAGATTCGATATCCCCGTCAGTCTTGATACATATAAGAATACGGTTGCGTGGGCAGGTATCGGAGCCGGCGTTGACATGATCAATGATGTGTGGGGACTTAAAGGCGACGAGCGCATGGCTGAGGTCATCGCACAGTCGCATGTGCCGGTGTGCATCATGCATAACCGCGAGAATGAGAAGTATTCCGGCGTTGTGACAGATGTCATATCCGACCTGAAAAACTCCATTGAGATCGCATCCAAAGCCGGCATCCCCGATGAGAATATAATGATAGATCCCGGTATCGGTTTCGCCAAGGATCATGATCAGAATATGAAACTGATGGCGCATCTGGACGAGCTTCGCAGTCTGGGATATCCGGTGCTGCTCGGAACCAGCCGCAAGTCCGTGATCGGACAGGCACTGGACCTGCCTGCTGATGAGAGGCTTGAAGGCGGACTTGCGACCACGGCCTGGGGAATGATGCATGGTGTGTCGTTCGTGCGCGTGCACGACGTGAAGGAGCACGTACGTGTCATCCGCATGATCGAAGCCATCCGAGAGCAGGAATAAAGAGAAAGGATCGGGCGTGAACATTGTTCTTCGCAGGTACTTGAGAGCCGCCGATGCTTGGCGAGGTATTTCACGAGCCTAGCAGGCGCTGCGAGCGATCAGTAGCGAGAGCGTGCCTGCGGGGAATATGTTCATGATCGATCCGTTTCCTTTCACACATATAGTATCCACATGGACAGAATAACGATAGAGAAACTGCACATATACGCATATCATGGTGTGAATGCGGGTGAAAAGGAGCACGGCCAGGACTTCTTTGTGAGCGTGACTCTTTCACTTGATCTGTATAAGCCCGGACACACCGATGATCTTAACGATACCGTTAACTACAGTGATGCGGCTAAACTCATACACAGCGTTTTTACCGCAGAAAAGTATGATCTTATCGAGCGGGCGGCTGCTGCTGTGGCCGAAGCACTTCTTGACCGGTATCCGTCCGTTGATTCCGCCACGGTCAGGGTGGATAAGCCCGATGCTCCGATAGGACTTGAGTTTGATACGGTCGCTGTTGAGATCACACTCTCACGTCATATCGCCTATCTCGGCATAGGCTCCAATATGGGCGACAGACAGGCATATATAGATAAGGCAGTTTCCATGCTTGGGGAGAGTCATGGTATCGCGGTCACTGCCGTATCGTCGATCATCGAGACCGAGCCTTACGGCGGCGTTGAACAGGATCCGTTCCTGAACGGGGTGATCGAGATCGGTACTTACATGCCGCCGCATGTACTCCTGGACAGGCTTCACGAGATAGAGAATGCATGCGGCAGAGAACGTACCGTTCACTGGGGACCGCGCACTCTTGATCTGGACATCCTTCTCTATGATGATATCCGGATGAACGATAAAGAACTCACGATCCCTCATCCCGACATGAAGAACCGCGAGTTCGTTCTTAAACCTCTGGCGGAGATCGCTCCGCATATCATTCTTTAGTTTATTTGGCCATGGCGGCCTCTTTGGCGGCGGTAAACTCATAAGCGCTTCCGCCGGCTGTCGGTACACAGTATATCGGATAATCGGTACCGAATTCCCTGAAGTAAGTATAAGTTGATGTCATGTTCACATCACATACGTAACCCGTATAGACCGGCTCTCTGCCACTGCCGTCTATGCGCATACGATACAGGCCGGGCATATCACCCACAGATACCGTGTAATAGACATATCCGTAGCCTACATTGAAGTTATCCGCTCTGTCATGACACAGGATCTCGACGGTCTGGTTGGAGGGAGAGTATCTGCATATCTTGTAATCGTCGGAGATGTCCATGTAGTAGAAATATCCGCCTTCGTATACCGGATTCCATACGTCTCCGTCCCAGATCGCACTTGAGGAATCGCTCACGGGATTATAAGCATAGAGATAGTGATCCTTCTGGGTTCCGCCGTAGTAGATGATACCGTCTACGGCGCATGCGGGATTGAGTACGAAAGAGTCCTCGATGATCACCGGATCTTCACCGCCTTTGATGTCCACTTTCTTAAGTCCCACGCCCGTTCCCGTACCGGCCTGATAATAGAGCGTGTTGCCTACCAGGTTCATGATCAGAGAATCATCTGAGGTCAGACATTCCACCTTACCGCCGTTTAACTTGGAGCGGTAAATCCCCGCTGTCTTGATGACGAAACCCAGGCCTGTTCCGCCCTTGGGAGTCTCCATGCAGAAGTACAGATATTTGCCGCCGACACATATGTTGGAGCAGTCGCTGTTATACAGGCGCTTGAGATCGGTCTGTTCCGGGGTCATGGAGTAGAGGTAGCCGTGGTCATAGGCGTTGGCGAAGTATACCACTCCGTCTTTTTCACAGAAGTAGCCGCCGTTGTTTAAGTTGCCTGCCGTGGCTCCCACATAAGAGGGGTCATTGTCCGGGATCCTGTTGATCAGTCGTACGATCACGGCAGATATTATGAGCACTACTATGAGGCATGCCACGATCACCAGCATCAGTATGTTTGCGGTATTGTCCTTTTTTTTCATCAGGGACTCTCAGACCTCCCTTCGAATGTGTATTTTCACCTTAAGTATAGAGGTTTCACGAGTTGCTATCAAGTGGATTTAGCGGTACAATCTTGCATATATTCTATTACTTTTCTGCATATAAGGACACACGGATGGAAACAGATAAAAAGGACCTGAGCGGGCTCCGCTCGCGACTCGACGATATAGATGCACAGATAGTCAGACTCTACGAAGAACGAATGGATATATGCGCCGAAGTGGCGGAAGTGAAGATCGCCACGGGTAAGCGTGTTCTTGACAGGGAACGTGAAGTGAGCAAGCTCACCACGCTTAAGGCGCAGACTCACAATGCTTTTAACTCCAAAGGGGTCGAAGAACTCTTTGAGCAGATCATGAGCATGTCCCGCAAACTCCAATATGCCAGGCTCGCAGAGAGCGGAGCATCGGGCAGGCTTCCCTTTATAGAGGTGGAACGCCTCGATACGGAGCAGGCCAGAGTTGTCTTCCAGGGCGCCGAGGGGGCCTACTCACAGCTGGCGATGGAGAAGTACTTCGGGGACCGGGTGGACTGTTTCCATGTGGATACCTTCAGGGATGCCTTCAATGCACTCGATGAGGGGAGTGCGGATTATGCGGTGCTTCCCATAGAGAATTCGACTGCCGGTACCGTGTCACAGGTATTCGATCTGCTGGTCGAATTCGAAGCTTATATCGTGGGTGAGCAGGTGATCAGAGTGGAACACTGTCTGATGGGTCTGCCGGAGAGTGATATCTCGCGGATCACCACGGTCTACTCGCATCCGCAGTCACTGCTTCAGTCGGCGAGGTACTTAAACGAGCACCCCGGATGGAAGCAGATCGGTATGCAGAATAATGCTTTTGCCGCTGCCAGGGTCAGGGATGATGCAGATCCCGCGCAGGCTGCCATAGCCAGCGAGAGGGCCGCGGATATATACGGACTGAAGGTGTTTGAAAAGGGAGTGAATCAGGCCGAAGACAATCAGACCAGATTCATCATAGTCAGCAATCAGAAAATCTTTCTGCGCGATTCGGGACATGTGAGCATATGCCTGGAAGTTCCCCACGCGAGCGGATCCCTGTACCATATGCTGTCTCACTTCATATATAACGATCTGAACATGACCAAGATCGAATCCCGTCCGATAGAAGACAGGGACTGGGAGTACAGGTTTTTCATAGAGTTTGAGGGAAATCTGTCCGAACCCGCGGTCAGGAACGCCATCAGGGGACTGAGAGAGGAAGCCAGAATGCTTAGGGTGATAGGATGCTTTTAGATCATAATGAACTCATCATATACAGGGATATAGCCGAAGATACCATACTTGCACCCATGTGTGAGTGCCTGTCATCATATTCCGCTACCGAGACCAGGGATATTGAACAGGTCCGCAGGAAACTGGCCGGAGCGATAGGTCCCATGGTCGAATACTGTGAGGAGAGATCGTTTAAAGGCAATCTGTGGACGGCCTATCTGACGGACCGTCTTCTGAATGCGGATAATCCGTATACACGGGCGTGCGAAGCCAAGGCGGATACCACAGGCAGCATTGCAAAACTCGTCCTCCATGATATGGAGATAATCTTCCGTATGCTCAATGCGGACTTAAAGGGGGCGCTCAAAGCTCTCGGGCTGGACAGTCTGGACTGTGTTCTGGACTACACTCCGGCAGGCGAATCCCGCGTATACAGTACGGAGATACGTGACCGGATATGCGAACTGGCCGAACAGCTCTCATGCAGCGGTTCTGCCATGCGCCTGAAGGGTATCCTGACACGCTTCTACATCGGATACGGCTCCGGAGTACTGGGCCTTCACAGGGCTTTCTCGGTAGATGCGGACAGAGAGGGACATATGCATATCGTTCCAGTCCTGAATATGATCCCCATGACGCTGGACGACCTGATAGGGTATGAGACTCCCAAGCGTAAGCTCACGGATAATACGGATGCATTCGTGAACAGGCTTCCTGCCAACAACTGCCTGCTGTACGGTGATGCCGGTACAGGCAAATCCAGCTGCATCCGGGCACTGGCCACACAGTATTACGGGCGCGGGCTGCGTATCATACAGGTCCACCGCGACCAGTTCGAATATCTGGAGGAACTGATCTCCGTTATCAAACATCGCAACTACAGATTCATCATATATATGGATGACCTGAGCTTCGAGGACTTTGAGACCGATTACAAGTACCTCAAGGCTGTCATCGAGGGAGGTCTGGAACTCAGACCGGACAATGTCCTGATATATGCTACTTCCAACAGAAGGCATCTGGTCAGAGAGACTGTTTCGGACCGCAGCGATTACGATGAGGACATGCACAGGTCCGACACCATGGCCGAGAAACTGTCGCTGAGCCAGAGATTCGGCGTACAGATTTATTTCGGATCTCCGGCCAAAAAGGAATATGACAGGATCGTCACGGAGCTGGCCGCTCGCGAGGGCATAGCCATGAGCGAAGACGTGCTGATCCTGGAAGCCAATAAGTGGGAACTGTCCCACGGTGGCCGGTCGGGCCGTACTGCGAGACAGTTCATCGATCATCTTTTGGGTACCGGACGGGAGAGGAGTACGGATTGAAGACTTTTGCAGCGATCGATATCGGATCCTATGAGCTGGAACTGAAGATATTTGAGATGTCCGTCAAGAACGGCATCAAGCAGATAGATTCGATACGCCATCAGATAGATCTGGGGACGGACGCATATGTGAGCGGCAAGATCAGTAATGCAAAGCTTGATGAAATGTGTCGTGTTCTCAGAGAGTACAAGGATATCTGCGATGCGATGAAGACGGATGCATATGCCGCTTACTGCACTTCGGCGGTCAGGGAGGCATCCAACTCGGAGATCATTCTGGACCGTATCAAACTCAGAAGCGGTCTCGAGGCCTCCATCCTGAGCAATTCGGAACAGAGATTCCTGCATTACAAGGCTGTGGCATACCGTGACAGCGATGTGTTCGAGAGTATGGTGAAGGAACCCACGGCCATCCTGGATATAGGCGGAAGCTCCATACAGGTATCGTTGTTCGAGGACGGCAGGCTGATCACCACCCAGAATATGATGCTGGGTGTCCTGCGCCTGGCGGAACGCATGGCCCACCTGAATGCCAGGACCAGCCAGTATGAGGATATACTGGCGGAACTGACGGATACACAGCTGAGTGTGTTCAGGAAACTGTATCTGAAGGATTTCACCATTAAGAATCTGATCCTGGTGGATGACTATATATCCAAGGCATATACCCGGCTTCCCGAGGAGTACACTTCTCAGGAACTGAACCCGGATTCGGTAGATAATCTTCTGCGCATAATGCGTAAGCATACACTTTCGGAAGTATCGAAGATACTTGCACTTTCCGAGGATGATGTGACATTATGTCACATATCTGCAATCCTGCTTAAGAGGATCTGTGACATATCCGATGTAAAGAAGATATGGATCCCCGGAGTCACGCTCGGCGACGGTATGGCTTATGATTACGCGGAAGCTCATAAGTTCATCAGCAAGGGCCATGATTTCGAGGCGGATATCATCAGTTCCGCCAGAGCACTGGCTCGCAGGTATATGGGTTCGAAGAAACGCGGCGAGACACTGGAGAGCATCGCGCTGGGTATATTTGATGCGATGAAGAAGAGGCACGGACTCGGCCCCAGAGAGAGGCTCATGCTCCGGATAACCACGATCCTCCATGACTGCGGCAAATATATCTCCATGGCCAATCTCGGAGAGTGTTCGTATAACATCATCATGTATTCCGAGATAATCGGACTCTCGCACATGGAACGTGAGATCGTAGCCAATGTAGTCAAATATAATCATCTCGAATACTCATATCGTGATGTCTGGCAGCAGGCATCGGATCTGGATGAGAGGGCCTGTCTGGTCATGGCCAAACTGATAGCCATCCTGCGGCTGGCGAATGGGCTGGACAGATCGCACAAGCAGAAGTTCATGGATGTGAAGATTTCGCTTAAAGACGATGAGCTCGTATTCACGGTGGATACACAGGTTGATATCACTCTTGAGAGGGGCCTGTTCAATAACCGTGCCGAATTCTTTGACGAAGTATTCAGCGTACATCCCGTGATACGTCAGGAATCCCAGATATAGGCAGCGGACGGCGGGTAGAAGGAGTATGTATGGCATCTAAGGGAAAGGACAAGAACAGGACCGGAAAGAAAACGGATTTTACGGATCCGTCCCTGTACATCAACAGGGAACTGAGCTGGCTTGAGTTCGATGAACGCATACTCGAGGAAGCACGTGATAAGAATAACCCTCTGATGGAACGTGCCAAATTCCTCGGGATAGCCATGTCCAATCTGGACGAATTCTTCATGGTACGTGTGGCTTCCCTCAAGGATATGGTCGAAGCGGGCTACGCCAAAAAAGACATAGCCGGGATGAGCGCGTCTTCGCAGCTCGAGGCCGTGTGCGATGCAGCCCAGGAACTGTCACGCAGTGCCTATAACACACTGAATCACATGCTTGTTCCCGCCTTTAAAAAGGCAGGGATCGAACTGCTCTTTGAGCATTCCCAGATGACAGAGGAGGAATGTGATTACGCTGACAGATACTTTGAAGAAAGCGTATATCCCGTGCTTACTCCCATGGCAGTGGATTCCTCCAGGCCGTTTCCGGTGATCGCCAATAAGACGCTTAATATCTGTGCGCTGGTCACCGTGCCCGAGGGCGGTCTGCTGGGCAATGCGCCATCCAAAGGAGATATGTTCGCGACGGTTCAGGTCCCCTCGGGACTGCCCAGGCTGATCGAGCTCCGTTCGGACGATACGAGACGGTTCATATTCCTGGAGCAGATCATACTCCGTAACATCAACAAGGTTTTCACCGGATATACCATAGCGGGTCTGGGTGTGTACAGAGTGACCAGAAGCGCCGACTTTAACATAGATGAGGATGAGAGTGGGGATCTGCTCCATGAGATAGAGAAACAGCTTAAAGAGCGCCGCCGCGGACATGCGGTGAACATGGAGATAGACAAGGGTGCCGACCGCCGGCTGCTGAACAAACTCCGTACCGAACTGGAACTCGAAGATGATGACATATACCATATACCCAACCCCAACGCGATTGCGCCCATCAAAAATTTGACAATAAGTAAAATAATTTTTGCCTTCATTTCTTATCGTCTTTCTTTTCGCCACCAGATATAACCGTTGCACCAATCTTTTTAACGGTATCAAATGTTGCGCGTGTTAATGTTTCAACATCGTTTGCCAATTGTTCACTTAAATCATTTTTCGATTGTACATTAAATGCTGATAAAATCATCTTAGACACGTTCGGAATTTCTTTTTGTATGAAATCTATGACATATACCAATACAACGGTTCCAGTGATGGTAAGTGACGCAATATTGTCATCTGATAAATCAACATCAAATATTTTTCCGGTTGTAATT
>CAJOID010000067.1 GCA_905234595.1 uncultured Lachnospiraceae bacterium
GAGTTCAGAGCAGATGCCGATCTGGTCGGGTCTGTCTGGGTCTCGCGCCCTGCCATGAGCGCAGAACCTGTCATGGTGATACCGGACGATATCGCAGGAGAAAGCGTACAGAGTAAGATCGCACGCGTCCGCGATGAGATGCGTATACACGGATCCGATGCATATGTGCTGTCCGGGCTGGATGATATCATGTGGCTCATGAATATCCGCGGTAATGATGTGGAGTGTACTCCCGTGGCGTTGTCATATGTGTATATGACAATGGATGAGGTATACCTGTTCCTGCAGAATGATTCTCTTTCTCCGGAAGCGTCAGCGCATTTTGAGCATTCCGGAGTGTCCGTACTTGAATATGAGTCTTTTATGGAATTTCTGAAAAAAAGAACAGACTCTTCCGGCGGTTCCGGGAACGGGGATGATATCCGGATCATGGCCGATCTTAATTCGACCAACTACGCGGTATACGATATGATAGGACCACGCGTGGTTGACATAATAAACCCCACCCGGATGATGGAAGCGGTCAGGAATGAGATCCAGATGAGCCGGACAAGGGAGGTATACATCCGCGATTCGGCAGTTCTTACCAGATTCCTGCATTATATCAAGTCAGCCGTGTCCCGTGGTGAACAGCTTGATGAATATTCTGCGGCCATGAGACTTGATGAGATGAGGTCTCATATTCCCGGGTTCATGGAACTGTCTTTTCCGACCATAAGCGCTTACGGCCCGAATGCCGCCATGATGCATTATGAAGCTACATCTGAATCATATACGCAGCTTAAACCCGAAGGCATGTATCTGGTGGACAGCGGCGGACAGTATATGGGCGGTACGACTGATGTGACCAGAACGATCGCACTCGGTCCGGTGACCGGTGAAATGAAGAGGGACTTCACACTTGTTGCCGTCGGTATGCTGAGACTGGCAGATGCGGTGTTCATTGACGGCTGTACAGGGAGAAATCTTGATATCCTCGCACGCGGTGAACTCTGGAGGCGCGGTGTGGATTACAAGTGCGGAACCGGACATGGAGTGGGATATATGCTGGGTGTTCATACCGGCCCTCAGAACATCAGATACAGATATACAGCCGGCCGTCCGGAGGCAGTCCTTAAGACCGGTATGACCATGTCGGACGAGCCCGGAGTTTATATAGAAGGAGAGTACGGCATCAGGACGGAGAACATCATCGAAGTGGTCGATGCCTGTGATACATCCGACGGCCATTTCATGAAGTTTGAACATCTGACTTACGTGCCGGTCGACAGAGAACTGATCGATGTTCGGTATATGAACGCACACGACAGGGAAATGCTTAATGAATATCATGCAACTGTCTGCGATAAGATTATGTCTTATATGGAAACGGAAGAAGAACGCGAATGGCTTCGTGATGCCTGTGCTCCCATATGAACCCATGTCCGTATGCGCGATAATTAACAAATTTTTCACAAGTTCCTTGTTGCTAACTGATGTGAAAAGAAGTATTATATAGTGCGGTGACCGCGTAAGCGGTGTGTAATCAGTTTAATTTATAGAAGAGGAGAGATAACATGGCAATCGATTTAACAAAGTATGGCATTAATGATGTCAAAGAGATCGTCTACAACCCTTCATATGAGCTTTTATATGATGAGGAGATGAAGTCTGACCTTACCGGATTCGACAAGGGCGTTGAGACCGAGCTTAAGGCAGTGAACGTTATGACCGGTGTATATACCGGACGTTCTCCTAAAGATAAGTACATCGTTATGGACGAGAACTCAAAGGACACTGTTTGGTGGACATCCGATGAGTACAAGAACGACAACCATCCTATGTCTCAGGAAACATGGGAGAAGGTTAAGGCTCTCGCTAAGCAGCAGCTGAGCGGTAAGAGATTATTCGTAGTAGATGCTTTCTGCGGCGCCAACAAGGATACCCGCATGGCAGTACGTTTCATCATGGAAGTTGCTTGGCAGGCACATTTCGTTAAGAATATGTTCATCCAGCCTTCAGCTGAAGAGGCTGCTTCTTTCGAGCCCAACTTCGTTGTTTACACAGCTTCCAAGGCAAAAGTAGACAATTATCAGGAGCTTGGCC
This sequence comes from uncultured Lachnospiraceae bacterium, assembly GCA_905234595.1. Taxonomy (GTDB): domain Bacteria; phylum Bacillota; class Clostridia; order Lachnospirales; family Lachnospiraceae; genus XBB2008. The sequence goes on from CAJOID010000067.1 coordinate 2,086, forward strand.
TTAATTCCGAGACCTGTGTTGCATTCAACATCACAAGCCGTGAGCAGGTTATCCTGAACACATGGTACGGCGGCGAGATGAAGAAGGGTATGTTCTCCATGATGAACTATTACCTGCCTCTTCAGGGCATCGCTTCAATGCACTGTTCTGCAAATACCGATATGGAAGGTAAGCACACCGCTATATTCTTCGGTCTTTCCGGTACAGGTAAGACCACACTTTCGACTGATCCTAAGAGACTCCTCATAGGTGATGATGAGCACGGCTGGGATGACAACGGCGTATTCAACCTTGAAGGCGGCTGCTACGCCAAGGTTATCAACCTTGATAAGGAATCAGAGCCCGATATCTACAACGCTATCAAGAGAGATGCTCTTCTTGAGAACGTAACCGTAGATGCAAACGGCAAGATCGATTTTGCTGACAAGAGCGTTACCGAGAATACCCGTGTATCTTATCCTATCGAGCATATCGAGAAGATCGCCAAGAATGTAAACAAGATTTCTTCCGGCCCTGCAGCTGAGAACGTAATCTTCCTTTCGGCAGACGCTTTCGGAGTACTTCCTCCTGTATCGATCCTTGATCCCGAGCAGACACAGTACTACTTCCTCAGCGGATTTACCGCTAAGCTTGCAGGTACAGAGCGCGGTATCACCGAGCCCACACCTACATTCTCAGCTTGCTTCGGACAGGCATTCCTTGAGCTTCATCCTACCAAGTACGGTGAGGAACTTGTTAAGAAGATGCAGAAGAGCGGTGCTAAGGCATACCTTGTAAACACAGGCTGGAACGGAACCGGCAAGAGAATCTCCATCAAGGATACCAGAGGTATCATCGATGCCATCTTAAACGGCGATGTTCTCAAGGCTCCTACCAAGACTATTCCTTACTTCAACTTCGTAGTTCCTACAGAGCTTCCCGGCGTTGATCCTGCGATCCTTGATCCCAGAGATACTTACGCAGATGCTTCCGAGTGGGAGACCAAGGCTAAGGATCTGGCTGGCAGATTCCAGAAGAACTTCGTTAAGTATGAGGGTAATGATGCCGGCAAGGCACTTGTTAAGGCAGGCCCCCAGCTCTAATTACAGTTTCGCGAAGCGAAACTACAGATTTGCTCCGCAAATCTGATTAAGATTTGTCTGCGACAAATCTTTAGAGTTATACTTTATGAAATTTAACAGAGACACCGGACACACATGTGGCCGGTGTCTCTTTGTCGTGTTAAGTACTTGTTATTTTGTTCAAAAAGTGCTACATTTATCTTTAGTTTGAAAATAAAACTATTTATAGAAATTTTAGATTCATGATCGAATATGAACCTTTTCTGAACCAGATACTTGACGGCTACAGAACCAACTATAATGTGGCACTCTGTAAACCCGGTGATGAGCTGGTAGCAAGCGCCGAACTTCATATGACGCAGGGACAACACGTGATCTTCAAAGAATTCACGATGTGGCAGGCGGACGATGACGAATACGTATATATATTCCGCATCCCTCATCTGACACCTGATTCGGCGGATTCGGCGATCCATAGAGCATATGATGACGGTTTTCCCCGTATCAAACTCGATCATGTGGACTTCAGACATCAGCATATGTGCACCAGGCTGGTAGCATTGTTTCTGTATGATGATGCTGAAGAAGAAGCACTTAAGGTCATCCGTAAGTGCAGGATCTATCACAGTTTTCAATTTTCGCTGAAGGGATGGATGGAGATGCACACCGCAGGTGTCAGTCTTACCGACGGGAGCGTGGTTTCCAACCGTTACGGCAGGGAAACAGCGAAATTTTTGAAAATGCATGTGGAGCATTATGCGAAACATGTAGAATCTAAAAACTAACTTGGGAAAAGGAGATTAAACAAGATGAATGGTTTATTACTTCTGATCATCTGTGTTGCCCTTCTTGCCTGCGGCTACATCTTCTACGGTGGATGGCTCTGCAAGCAGTGGGGTGTCGGTGAGAGCAAAGAGGAGACTCCTGCTCATACCGTTGATGACGGCGGTGTGGATTATGTTCCTGCCAAGGCCGCTGTCCTGATGGGTCACCACTTCTCATCCATCGCAGGTGCAGGTCCTATAACAGGTCCTATCAGTGCTGCAGGTTTGGGATTCGGCTGGCTCGCATGTGCTATCTGGATCGTTCTCGGAGGTATTTTCTTCGGTGGCGTTCATGATATGGGTGCACTTTTTGCATCTGTTCGTCATGGCGGAAAGTCCATCGGTGAGATCATCTCTGCCAATATGTCCAGAAGAGCAAAGAAACTCTTTATCACTTTTGCTTATCTGACTCTGATCCTTGTCGTTGCTGCTTTTGCATCCATCGTTGCTACTACTTTCAAGGCTACTTATGATGATGCAGGCGTACTTGACAAGGCAGCTTCAGCAACCAATGCTCAGGTAGCGATGGTTTCCCTGCTGTTCATCGTTATCGCGATCATCTTTGGTTTTGCTGTATACCGCAGAAACGTTCCTATGGGTGTTGCAACGATCATCGGTATAGTTGCCATCGTTCTGATCATCATCATTGGTCTGAACTTCCATCCCATCTATCTGTCCGAGAAGACATGGATGTGGGTTGTAGGTATCTATATCGCTATAGCGAGTGTTACTCCTGTATGGATCCTGCTTCAGCCTCGTGATTATCTTTCCAGCTTCCTGCTTTACGCTATGCTGTTCATCGCTATCGTAGGTGTCATCCTTGCACATCCTTCGATGAGTGCACTTCCTGTTATCCAGTCCGCAGAGTCTACCAAGCCGGTATTCCCTGTACTGTTTACCACGATCGCATGCGGTGCTATCTCAGGTTTCCATTCACTGGTTTCCTCAGGTACCACATCCAAGCAGCTGGATAAGGAGACCGATGCCAAGCCCATCGCTTACGGCGGAATGCTCCTTGAGTGCGTACTTGCTGTAGCTACTCTGGTTGCAGTAGCTTATGCATATAACTACAACGCTCAGAATCCCGATGCTCCTCTTGCAGGTGCTACGGCTATCTTCGGTGGTGGTCTCGCTCACATGATCGATGATGTCATCCCCGGAACATTTACAGTACTTAACATTCTGCTTGTCCTTACATATTCGGCATTCTGCCTGACCTCTCTGGATACAGCTACACGTCTTGCACGTTTCATGTTCCAGGAGTTCTGGATCGATTCCGATCAGGGCGAGACAGCAGAGAACGTTACAGGTTACAAGAAGTTCCTGTGCAATCCCTATGTTGCTACCGTTATCACTGTTATCCTCGGAGTTCTTCTCGGACTTAACGGATATCAGAAGATATGGGCACTGTTCGGATCCGCTAACCAGCTGCTTGCAGCTATCGGCCTCCTGGCAGTAGCTACATGGCTTGGTAATGTAGGAAAGAACAACAAGATGGTTGTTATCCCTATGGCATTCATGCTCTGTGTAACTATCGCATCTCTGATCATCAATACCAAGGATCAGTTTGCTGTTATCGCAGGCGGTGAAGCTGACTGGGGTCCCTGGGTACAGGCTATCGTAGGTATTCTGCTGATAGTTCTGGCTGTCATCCTTGCTATCGAGGGTGTTCAGCACATTATGAAACCCAAGGCAAAGGCTGAGGCATAAGCCGGACTTATAAAACTGTCATTAAAGCCTCCGGAGAGATCCGGAGGCTTTTTTTGTCCGCCCGGGGGCAGTGTTTTGATATGGTGACTTTTTTGATATAATGATTTCATGGCTAAACTGGGCAAAAAGATAATCAATTTCTTTAAACTGATACATCTGCGTACTATTCTGATAATTATTTTGTTATTTCTTATCCTGAGCCTGGCTGTTTATCTGGCACTCGGAGGAGATGCTTCGGAAGATTCGTTTCTGGATGTGCTGACATATAATGTTCTGGCGATCATGGGAAATGACTATCAGTTTACGGATAAACCCGTACCCCGTGCTTTGGGGATACTTATCCTTACATTCGGTGTGTTCGGGTTCTCCGCCATCACGGGATATATATCGTCGGCTTTTGTGGCCAGAAAACTCACTCAGGAAAGAGGGATCCGTAAAATGAAAAACATGAAAGACCATATCATAATATGCGGCTGGAAGAGTGATATGAAGATCCTGCTCATGGATATCCTGAGGAAAAACAGGAATCTTCAGACCTCGGATATGATCCTGATTAATAATGTGGATGATATCAAACTTCAGATGGTCCGAGACGATGAAGATATGAAAGGGATAAACATCCTGAGAGGAGATTTCACTGAAGAACAGACGCTGCTCGCAGCCAACGCTTCCGAAGCCTCCAAAGTTCTGATAGTCGGTGAGAATCATGACAATATGGATGCGGAGCTTATCGATTCCAGGGTTTTCGTCAGTGCCCTGCTCTTCAGGAAACTGAACCCCAAATGCCATATATGTGCCGAGATCAAGACAGAGAGATACAGGGACTATCTGGAAGCACAGAACTGTGCCGAAGTCATATATACGGAGGAGTATACCCGGTATATTCTCACAACCTCGACCAATTACAGCGGTATGAGCAAGGTGATGTCATCTTTCCTGGATAACGGAGACGGAGTATCTATCCAGATTGCCCCGATAGATGCCGAATGGGTGGGCAGGACATACGGAGAACTGTTCTCCTGGTATAAGCAGAACCAGGGCATACTCCTGCTGGGTGTGCTTAAGAATATGGGAGTTGAGAAAGAACTCAAGCACAGGATCCTGTCGGAAGCTCAGAAATCGACCAATTACGGAGAGATCATAAACAGGCTGAAAGATGTGAAGACTCTTGAGACCAACGAACCATGTCTTAATCCGGATGACGGACTGATCCTGGAGAACAGTATGGGTGCGATCATACTCGGGGAGGAATTATGAGCGGGATATCAGATCAGTTAAAGCAGTTTCCGTTTCTTGCCGGAATAGATCCCGCAGAACTGGAAGCACTGTCCGAAATGCTGAGCCAGGGACATTTCGAAGCGGGAACGGATATAATCACTGAAGGTGAGACCGGAGTGGATATGTATCTGCTGACGGACGGGACCGTGGATATCATCAGGAAGACGGTGTTCGGTGACAGCTATGTGTGTGCTACTCTGGACAGTTCCAACCATTGTGTCTTCGGAGAGATGGCTCTGATCGACAGTGACGTAAGAAGTGCCACGGTGCATGCCAAGACTGCCTGTTCCGTGTTGAAGATAGATAAGGCTTCTTTTGACAGATATCTGGATGTGCATCCTAAGACCGGTATTATATTACTGAAGCTCATCAGTAACAATCTGGTACGTAATCTGAGAGAAGAAAACAATAATCTTAAGCTCGTATATCAGGCATTGATAGATGAGATCGAGAATTCGTAATCGGGAGATCACAGATGTACAAAGTAGACGAACTGCTCCTTTTGGAGATACTGACATATGTATCCGATATACAGCCTTTTACAGGCTTCCTGGAAGCTAAGGGTAAGACTGTCGGAGACTATATCGGCGATGTGGCCATGGATGAGATAGATGATGAGTATTTCTACAATTCCCATATGAACGGGTATGACTGGAAGAATATCATCATGGCTATCCGTAAGAATCCGGCGGTCTGCAGAGCCTACATCGCAGAGACCCATCTGGATAAGGCATACGGCGGCGGGGGAGGTATATCCGCTGTATTTCTGGACGAGACCGGGCATGAAGCCGTTGTGGCATTCAGAGGTACCGCAGAAGATGAATGGTACGATGATTTCGTGGGCGCAAATCAGGTGGATTCACTCCAGCAGATCAATTGTCTTGAGTGGTATAAGGCTGTATACAGACAGCTTTCTCTTGAACGATATACAGTCACCGTGACAGGACATTCCAAGGGCGGCAACAAAGCAAAATACATCACCATACTTAATGATACGCCTGACAGATGCGTGTCTTTTGACGGCCAGGGCTTCTCGGACAAATTCTTTGAATTCTATAAAAAAAGAATTCAGAAGAGGCAGTCGGTCATAGAGAACCACAATATAGATTATGATTATGTGAATATCCTGATGAATGATCTTGGGTCGCGGACTTACTATTTCGGATACGACTACGGCAAGTACGGTTTTGCAGAGAGCCATTCACCGAATACATTCTTCGATTTCGGAGAGAATGGGGATTATACGATCAGGATCAACCCCAACGGTCAGAGCCCGGAGATGCAGATCCTGGATCAGTTCATCAACAGCATGATACGTTCAGGCTTTAATGATAAAGAGAGGGATGAGACGGACAAACTGGTTGGAGAACTTGTTCAGCGTGCCTTCAAAAGGGGTGAAGACGATTCGACATCCGATTATATCAATTATCTGTGTGATATGATCCGGGACGATACCTATTCGGATAACGTCGCATATATCCTTGCATACGTTATTCTTTATTCCAGAGAAAATCCGGAGTTCCTGGGTGCTCTTAAGAGCGTCATGCTCAGTTTCGGCGCGGATGATATCGTTAAAGTCATCGATATGTTTTCAGAGCTTGTCAATTCTTCCAGAGTTTCAAGACTGGTTAACATAACAAGCTTTCTCATTACACATGCCAATGGTGCCGTTGTCATGCAGATACGTGCTCTGGCAAGCAAAAAATACGGTGTTGAACTGACCGCCGATCAGATCAGGGGAATATTGCAGATAGTCTCTCTGACAAAAGAGACATTGAAGACTCTGGAGATCAATATGGATGGTTCGGATATCGTTTATGAGGATCTTGATGATGAAGATGAGGAATTCGTTCTTCCCGAGAATCTGAACATAGTAGTATTGGCAGGAGGGTTGTCAAATGAACGGAATCTTTCGCTGAAATCAGGAGTGAATGTCGCTGAGATACTCCGAAAGAGCGGCCATAAGGTAATATTGCTGGATGCGTTCATGGGTTACGGCTCTCGCGGGATGATCATCGATGATGCATTTACAAATATAGACAAGTATACGCTGTCTCCCGGAGATATTCCGGATGACATCCCGGATCTGTGGGCGATCAAAAGGCGGAGACCTGATAAATCGGATTCGTTTTTCGGTCCCAATGTTCTGCAGATATGCCGTCAGTGTGATATGGTATTCATCTGTCTGCACGGGGCCAACGGTGAGAACGGTAAAGTGCAGGCTGCCTTTGATGTACTTGGCATTGATTATACGGGGTGCGACTCTTTCTCGTCTGCAATATCATCCAATAAGTATAAGGCCAAACAACTGATGCGTGATGCCGGGATACCGGTCCCCGACGGATATACCGTATGGAAGAATGAAGACATCATATACCCTGAAGAACAGGGCATGCCGTATCCCGTTATAGTGAAGCCCAATAACGGCGGGATAGGTCTCGGGATCTCGGTGGCAAGTGACCGTGTGATGTTCAGGAAGGCTATGGAAGAAGCACTCAGATGGGACAATGAGGTGCTCGTGGAAGAGTATATCAGTGGCAGGGAGTTCGCTGTCGGTACCCTTGGCGGTGTGGCTCTGCCTGTCATAGAGACTCTTCCT
>CAJOID010000068.1:0-2885 GCA_905234595.1 uncultured Lachnospiraceae bacterium
GACGGAGAAAGCCAAAAACGTCAATCCTTTTCTCGGTGATACCAGTACCGCGACCGTGTTCAATATCAAGTTTTCCATCGAAACGGATTCGGGAGTGGCCGGCATAACATTCGGATCGGATGACGGTACCGACGGCGAGTATTATCTCTTTGCCTTTGACTGTACAAGAGACATACCCATGCTCTATACCAGCCGCAGGATCAAGGATGCTGTCTATGATGAGAAATATACCAATCTGGACTTCATGTATCCCGAGATGTCCATGTTCACGACCGTAGAGCATATCGTTGAGATCAAGGTCAACGGTAATATAGCGACCACTTATCTCGACAGTTACAAGGTATGTGATACTTCGCTTAAAAGTGCCAGATCCTGCGGTCAGTTCGGAACCTGGGTCATGGACGGTGATTATCACGAATACATTGATAACCTGTTCGTGGCAGAAGGTCTGGAAGGGGACGGCGAATGGATATACTCCGATGACTTTGCCCGTACATCCAACCTGTTCTATCCCGATCTGAAACCCAGATCCGGCAGGCTGTATGCTACCACAGGTTACTACACCGCTCCACACAAGGAAAAATGAAGGGACTGCCAATACAGGCAGTCCCTTACTTATTAAGTAAAACTTATGCGTTAACGATCTGTCCGAAGTCTGCTTTCAGTGAAGCGCCTCCGATAAGGCCGCCGTCGATGTTGGGCTTGGACAGAAGTTCTGCTGCGTTTGCAGCGTTCATGGATCCGCCATACTGGATACGTACAGCATCAGCGGTAGCCTGATCATAGAGATCGGCGATGATCTCACGGATCATCTTGCATACTTCCTCAGCCTGATCAGCGGTAGCGGTCTCACCTGTACCGATAGCCCAGATAGGCTCGTATGCGATGACGAGAGTCTTAACCTGATCAGCAGTGATATCAGTCAGATCCCATTTGATCTGTCTTGCGATCCACTCTTTATAGGTGCCTGCCTTACGCAGAGCAAGTGACTCGCCGCAGCACATAATGGGTGTAAGGCCTGAAGCAAATGCCTTCTTAACTTTCTGATTGATGAGGATGTCGTTCTCGCCGAAGATGTCTCTTCTTTCAGAGTGACCGATGATAACATACTCCACGCCTGCTTCTTTAAGCATGGGAGCGGAGATCTCGCCTGTGAAGGCACCCTTGTCCTCGATGTAGAAGTTCTCTGCACCTACATGTACATTAGTACCCTTAACAGCCTCAGCTACAGGTACGATATCGATAGCCGGTACACAGTAAACTACGTCTACGGCATCGTTCTTAACCAGATCCTTGAGCTCATTGCACAGAGCCACTGCCTCACTGGGAGTCTTGTTCATCTTCCAGTTACCGGCTATTATTCTTCTTCTTGCCATTTTTAACTCCTTATAATTCATCACTCCGGAAGTTTCGTTAAGAAACTTCCAGCATTTTAGTGCGTCTTCGCGAGAGTGCCTTTGCACTGAGCGATTAGAGGCACTTAATTGCTATTTGTCGTCTGCAGCATATACGCCGGGCAGTTCCTTACCCTCAAGGAACTCAAGAGATGCACCGCCGCCTGTGGAGATGTGGCTCATCTTATCCGCAAATCCGAGCTGGTTGCAGGCTGCAGCGGAATCACCGCCGCCGATGATGGTAGTTGCGTCTGTCTCAGCCAATGCCTTAGCTACAGCAATGGTACCCTTTGCCAGAGTAGGATTCTCGAATACACCCATAGGTCCGTTCCAAACAACGGTCTTTGCACTCTTAACAGCGTTAGCGAAGAGTTCCTGAGTCTTGGGACCGATGTCCAGACCTTCCTTGTCAGCAGGAATAACCGTGGAATCTACATATTCTACAGTGATAGGTCCGTCGATAGGATCCGGGAAGCCGTCAGCTACTGCAGTATCGATAGGAAGCAGGAGCTCCTTGCCAAGCTTCTTGGCCTTCTCCATCATCTCCTTGCAGTAATCAAGTTTCTCATCATCCACGAGAGACTTACCGATCTCATATCCCTGAGCCTTGAGGAATGTAAATGCCATACCGCCGCCGATGATCAGTGTGTCGCATTTCTCAAGCAGGTTATTGATAACGTTGAGCTTGTCAGCTACCTTGGCACCGCCGAGGATAGCTACGAACGGACGCACGGGATTCTCAACTGCATTGCCGAGGAAATCGATCTCCTTCTGCATAAGATATCCGACTGCGTTGGTACCGCCCTTCTCGGTTATATACTTGGTAACTACGGCTACGGAAGCATGTGCTCTGTGAGCTGAACCGAATGCATCACATACATAGTCATCAGCCAGATCAGCCAGTTCCTTTGCAAAAGCTTCGCCCGCTTCGGTAGGCTTGGTCTCTTCTTTTCCACGGAAACGTGTATTCTGAAGGAGAACAACATCACCGTTGTTCATGGCTGCTACCGCATCTGTTGCTGCCTGACCGGTAACATTGTAGTCAGATACGAAAGTAACCTTCTTGCCCAGCTTCTCCTCGAGAGCCTTGGCAACGGGTGCAAGAGACTCCTTCTCATTGGGGCCTTCCTTAACCTTGCCTAAGTGAGAGCAGAGGATAACCTTAGCTCCGTCACCGATCAGCTTGTTGATGGTAGGAAGAGCAGCTCTGATACGGGTATCATCTGTGATCACGCCATCCTTTAAAGGTACGTTGAAGTCGCATCTTACCAGCACTCTTCTGCCGGCTGCATTAAGATCATCAACGCTTTTCTTGTTTAATGCCATAGTTTTATCTCCTTTTATGATAGATTAAAAAGCCCGGCCCTTAACGGACCGGGCCATAACTCGCTTAATTTATTTAAGTAAGCTGCCGAAGTGCTTGATGGTACGTACCATCTGGCTGGTGTATGAGTTCTCGTTGTCATACCATGAAACAACCTGAACCTGAGT
>CAJOID010000068.1:2920-15873 GCA_905234595.1 uncultured Lachnospiraceae bacterium
AGTCATACCGATGATATCGCTTGATACGATCTCGTCTGTATTGTAACCGAAGGACTCGTTTGAAGCAGCCTTCATAGCGTCGTTGATCTGCTCCTTGGTAACATTACCCTCAACTACAGCAGTAAGGATAGTGGTGGATCCTGTAGGAGTGGGAACACGCTGTGCAGCACCGATCAGCTTGCCGTTCAGCTCAGGGATAACCAGGCCGATAGCCTTTGCAGCACCTGTGCTGTTGGGAACGATATTAACTGCAGCTGCACGTGAACGTCTCTTGTCACCCTTTCTCTGAGGTCCGTCAAGAGTCATCTGATCGCCTGTGTAAGCGTGGATGGTGCACATGATACCGGACTTGATGGTAGCAAGGTCATTCAGAGCCTTAGCCATAGGAGCAAGGCAGTTGGTTGTACATGAAGCAGCGGAGATGATCTTGTCATCTGCTGTCAGTGACTGATGGTTAACATTGTATACGATAGTAGGAAGGTCGTTTCCTGCAGGAGCAGAGATGATTACGTGCTTAGCACCTGCATCGATGTGTGCCTGAGCCTTGTCCTTGCTGGTGTAGAAACCTGTACACTCAAGAACAACGTCTACATCAAGATCCTTCCAGGGAAGGTCTGCTGCCTTAGCCTCAGCATAGATAGTGATCTTCTTGCCATCTACAGTGATGCTGTTCTCATCAAAAGATACCTTGTCTGCAAGTGCGTAACGACCCTGTGTTGAGTCATACTTAAGAAGATGTGCAAGCATCTCGGGAGAAGTCAGATCGTTGATAGCTACGATCTCAAATCCCTCTGCGCCGAACATCTGTCTGAAAGCCAGACGACCGATACGACCGAATCCGTTAATTGCTACTTTTACTGCCATTTGAGATTCCTCCTAGAATTATAATGAATTACGTTACGACGTAAGATACAGAAATAGATTCTTGCGTCAGCGTTCCTATTATAATCAATAAATCTGCGTAATTCAATACGATTTACATTAAATAACGCTTAAATCGTTAAAATGCTTCCCTACAGTTTGACCTGAACGGGGATCCTGGCGTCATACACTGTATAATACCCGAATCCGGCTTCCCTCAAGACTTCCTCCGCGCGGTCCAGTCCGCGTCCCAGATCCCCGACCACATGAGCATCGCTTCCCACGGTTATGAGCTCGCCGCCGAGTTCTTTATATCTTCTGAGAATATCCGTGCAGGGATTGAGTTCCTTCAAACCGTACTTCATGGCGGCTGTATTTACCTCGAGTCCCTTCTCCAGATCTATGATACGGTTCAGGATCTTATCAAGGATATCGCTGTACTTCGCATATGAATAATCAGCATCCAGAGTCTTACCCTTACGTACCACGTAGTCGAGATGACCTACCACGTCAAAGTTACTGTATGATCGCAGATTCTCATATACTGCTTCAAAATACCTGCGATAGGCTTCCTCATCGCTTCTTCCTTCGAAATATTCCGGTTCATACACATCGATCCCGTCAACCACATGCACGGATCCTATGATGAAATCGAAGTCATGCTCCTTGGCAACCTTGACATTCTGCTTCACGATATCGGGCTGGAGTCCCAGTTCGAGTCCGAATCTGATATTGATGTCATTGACATATTTATTTCGGAGGAGCAACAGGTGATACAGGTATGAATCCACGTTACATTCGAAGAAGCCTTCGGGTGTGGTTTCGGTCACGGGGAAATTCAGATCCATGTGCTCGGTAAAGGCGATATCCTTAAGCCCCATTCCTATCGCCTTTTGGATCATCTCCTCCATATCGGCTTCGGAATCTCCCGAAAAAGATGTGTGTAAATGAAAATCCGCTTTAATGCTCATATCGTTCTCCTTTTCTGATCCGCACGATTACGGTCCTCTTTCTTAACGGTTAAAAGGGTCTGTCGAATACCGATCCCGGGAAGCATGCCGCTTCCTTTCTCTCCAGTTCCGGCAGATCCGCTATGGCATCTTCATCACCCACGCCCAGCAGGTAAGCGGTGACCGGTGTGATCTCACCGTATACCTCATCCGGGAATGTTGTATACACCCCGTTCACCTTGACAAAAGTACGGAGCATTATATCATCGGGGCATTCTTTTGCCAGAGTATCATATGTCTCCTCCGTGAATACCTCTGCACTCGAATAGTAGTCCTCGGCTCCGAACAAATGCAGCAGCTCATGTGCTAAAACTGTAGGAGTCTCATACTCATACGTCGGGGAGTACATATCCTGAAGATACAGAAGTGTCCCCTCGTTCCAAATATAGTCTCCGTCATCTATAAAATGAATGGATGAATAGGATCCGCCTTCATGAGGTATCAGATACAGAAAACCTATGGAGGAAGTGTTATACTTCAGGCACAGATCGCGATAACCGATCTCTTCCACCCACTCCAGCTCAAGCTGATCGTAATGGCGCTCTTCCTCTGTGGTGATATATGCCGGTACATCCTCATACAGACGTATACTCATCGACAGATCGGGATCCTCGGTCCAGTCATATATGAGTTCCACATCCGTATCATAGTTTTCCTTCATATAATCCGCCACGAATCCATATGCGATATTGCAGTTATTCAGGATCACCTGCTTCTCTTCCTCGGTCCAGAAATCCTCTTCCTCATTCACGAAGATACTCACCAATATGGTAGGCTCCCATATATAGGATACAGAACCGGTATGACGTTCTTTCCAATCCTTCTCGGTAGGATATCCGGGCAGAAACTCCTCCTGGGGCTCTTCCTCCTCTGTCGTTTCAGTCTCCTCAGGTGTTTCGGGGGCTTCCTTTTCGTCACCGGTATAAGGTACTGCCTCGGCCATATGCATGTCCTCAGGTTCGACGGTCTCCTCTTCGACAGCCTCTATATCTGTATTTATATCCTCATAACCTTCGGGCGGAGCGACCTCCCCGGCTGCACATCCGCATACCGATCCCAGAGTCGTCAGGATCACTCCGAATACTACGATGCCTTGTTTGATATTGTGTGTGTATGTTGGTTTTTTCATGGTCATAAGTTGCCTTTTTATGCATATTAAACTATAATCAACGCGCAACTCATATGATAACATATATAGCTCAAAAGGAGAAATGCATGTCTTTTGAATTCCATTCCAAGCTCCCCTCTCCGTCCGAGATACGCGAGGGATACCCTCTCTCGGATGAGCAGAAGAGATTAAAGGCCGAACGCGATGCACAGATAGCGGATATCATCACGGGAAAGAGTGACCGTTTCCTGCTGATAATAGGCCCCTGTTCCGCCGATAATGAGGACAGCGTATGCGATTACGTGTCCAGACTCGCCCGCGTAGCCGAGGAGGTCAGCGACCGTCTGATGGTCGTTCCGCGTATATATACCAACAAGCCCCGCACAACAGGTGAAGGCTATAAGGGCCTCTTCAGTCAGCCCGATCCGGAGAAAAAGCCCGACTTTCTGGCGGGGCTGATCGCCATGCGCAAGATGCATATCAGAGCGATCGCGGAATCGGAGCTCACCGCAGCTGACGAGATGCTCTATCCCGAGAACTGGGGGTATGTGGAAGACATACTCTCCTATGTAGCCATAGGAGCGCGAAGCGTCGAGGATCAGCAGCACAGAATGGTCGTAAGCGGATTCGATGTGGCCAGCGGTATGAAGAATCCCACAAGCGGTGACTTCGCCATCATGCTCAACTCCGTATATGCGGCTCAGCATCCACACGCTTTCGTCTATCGCGGCTTCGAGGTACAGACCTCGGGCAATCCTCTCGCGCACACGGTGCTCAGGGGCTCGGTAAACAAGTACGGCAGATCCCTGCCCAACTATCACTACGAAGACCTGAACACTCTTCTGATGCTGTACAATGAGCGCGACATCATGCCAATCATAATAATTCCAACAAGGAATACAAGCAGCAGATACGTATCGTAAAGGAAGTCCTACACAGCAGAAGGCTCAATCCCGATATACACGACCTGGTCAAAGGTGTCATGGTGGAGAGTTACATCGAAGAAGGATGTCAGAAGATTGGCGAAGGAATCTACGGCAAATCGATCACGGATCCCTGCCTCGGATGGGAAGATTCAAAGAAGCTTATCTACGATATCGCGGAACTGGTCTGAAACCTGAAACCGTTATAACGTTAAAAAGGGCTCACCCTCTCGGGTGAGCCTTTGCATATACTTCTCTTAAATGATTCTGATTCATATGCGCGTATATCTGTGTGGTCGATATATCCGAATGTCCGAGCATTTCCTGTACACTCTTTAAGTCGGCTCCGTTCTCGACCAGATGTGCCGCGAAGCTGTGTCTTAAGGTATGAGGAGTGATATCGGCTTCTATACCGGCCTTACGGGTATAGTACTTGATCAGCTTCCAGAACCCCTGACGGCTCATCGACTGTCCGGAGCAGTTGGCGAAGAGTACATCGGATGACTTGTCTTCCAGCATATTCTCACGTGTGCCGTCCAGATATTTCGCAAGAGCTTCCTGTGCAGGCTTGCCAAAGGGAACGGTACGTGATTTCTTATTATCGCTTAAGACTATCGTGCCATTGCTCATGTTCACATCCGATACCCTGAGGGTGATAAGCTCGGTCACGCGGATGCCTGTAGCATAAAGCAGCTCAAGCATGGCCTTATCCCTGATTTCTTTGGGTGAATCTCCGGAGGGCTGGGCAAGCAGCGCATCTATCTCTTCCTGAGTCATTATCTCGGGTACCTTCTTCTCTATCCTGGGCGCATGAAGAGATACAGATACGTCCCGCTCCACAATTTTCTGTGCCTTGAGATAATGGAAAAATGCCTTGATGGATGCGATATTTCTGGAAATCGTAGCTGCTTTGAAGCCCTGTGCCGACAGATCAGCGATATAATCCTTTAGATCCTGTTCAGTTATGGATTGTAATTTGCTTATACCCCGCTGAGCCATGAACTTATCGACCTTGACCAGATCTCTTCTGTAGCTCATCTCGGTATTAGCTGAAGTATCCTTCGTTTCATGCATGTAAGCTATGAAATCCTGAATGCTTTGCTCCATACTCCATCTTCTTTCGTAACTATTAACGTCTGCTTTATGTCAATAAAATTATGTCAATCGCAAGCGTCTGAAACTCATTATACGCATGCAAAAAAAGAAAATCAATGCGATTTTTTGCGCAGAAAATGCACAAAAATTGGCAATGGCGAACCGATGCACTACATATCGATTCGCCATAATTATCTATCCACTACATGTTGGGCAAAATACCCAAAAAATAACAACGATTTTTTAAATCAAATACCCCCTGATCATCCCAGTAATTGCTCGACATATGCGAGTTTAACGCACAACGTGAAAATGTCGAGCGCCTGAGCCAGCTCATCTATCGGAGGGAATGTAGGTGCTATACGTATGTTCGAATCATCCGGGTCTTTTTTGTAAGGATAAGTAGCTCCGGCTCCCGTCATGGTCACACCCGCATCCTTGCACAGGCCCACGATCCTCTTGGCACATCCCGAAGGCGCATTGAATGATACGAAGTATCCTCCGTTGGGACGAGTCCAGCTACCGATCTCAAGCGGGGCAAGTTCTTCATCGAGGCGCTTAAGCACCAGATCAAACTTGGGTCTGATGATCTCCGCATGCTTTCTCATATGTGCATGCATTCCTTCTATGTTTTTGAAGTATCTGACATGGCGCAGCTGATTGAGCTTGTCATGTCCGATAGTCTGAATCGTTATGATCTTTTTAACATAAGCAAGGTTCTCCTCGGATGCGGCAAGAGCTGCTATACCGGATCCCGGGAAAGTCACCTTGGATGTGGAACAGAACTTCCATACCAGATTCGGATTGCCCGCTTTCTTGCACTCTGCAAGTATCTCGAGTAGCTTATCCTCCTTGCCGTTATACAGATGATGTATGGTGTAGGCATTATCCCAGTATATCCTGAAGTCCTCCGCAGCCGGTCTCAGATTGGCAAATCTGCGTACCGTCTCGTCGGAGTAGGTCACGCCTGTAGGATTGGAATATTTGGGAACACACCATATACCCTTGACTGCGGGATCATTGTTCACATACTCCTCAACCATATCCATATCCGGGCCTTCATCGCCCAGCGGTATATTGATCATCTCTATACCGAACTGCTCGGTAATGGCGAAATGCCTGTCATATCCGGGTACGGGGCAGAGAAACTTAACCTTATCCAGTTTGCACCAGGGGGTGGATCCGAGTACGCCGAACATCATGGAGCGGGCCACGGTATCATACATGATATTGAGGCTCGAATTACCGAATACGATGATCTCCTCGGGGCTGACTTCCATCATGTCGGCCATGAGCTGTCTGGCCTCATGTATACCGGTGAGCTCACCGTAATTGCGACAGTCTATTCCGGCCTCACTGAAGAAATCGCTCTGCGGATTGAGTGTATTAAAGAAGTCCGCCTCCATGTCCAGCTGTTCTTCACTGGGCAGCCCCCGTGCCATGTTCAGTTTCAGGCCTTTGCCCTTTTCATCCTCATAAGCTTTGGTCAGATCCTTAAGCTCCTGTTCAAGTTCGGATTTAGACATTTCAGAGTATTTCTTCATGATCAGATATATCCTTTCGCATAATGTATACAATTATACAATCTCAACTTTTCATATTCTAACTCATATCGTAACAAAAAACAAGAGCGGTCGAAAACGACCGCTCTCATCTTATTTAGCATAATCAACAGCTCTGCTTTCGCGGATCACGTTGACCTTGATCTGTCCGGGATATTCAAGCTCTTCTTCTATCTGCTTGGAAATATCACGCGCCAACAGAACCATGTCAGCATCATTGATCTGCTCAGGAACTACCATTACACGAATCTCTCTGCCCGCCTGTATAGCAAAGGACTTATCAACACCCTTAAATCCGTTCGAGATATCCTCCAGCTGTTTAAGTCTGGTAGTATAGGTCTCAAGCGTCTCGCGTCTCGCACCGGGTCTGGCAGCAGATATGGTATCCGCAGCCTGAACGATACATGCGATCAGTGAAGTGGGCTCGCAATCACCATGGTGTGATGCCACGGCATTGATCACGATATCAGATTCCTTATACTTCTTACACAGGTCGACACCTAACTGTACATGGGTACCTTCCATATCATGATCGACTGCCTTACCTATATCATGCAGAAGACCCGCTCTCTTGGCTATACGTACATCGAGTCCAAACTCGGAAGCCAAAAGGCCTGACAGGTGTGATACCTCGATCGAATGTTTGAGAACATTCTGACCATAACTTGTTCTGAACTTAAGTTTACCTAAGAGTCTTACGAGTTCAGGATGAAGGCCGTGCACACCGACTTCAAGTACGGCATTATCGCCCTCCTCCTTGATCATGGCTTCAACTTCACGCTGAGCCTTCTCGACCATCTCTTCAATCCTGGCAGGATGAATACGTCCATCCACAATGAGCTTCTCAAGAGCTATCCTGGCAACTTCACGACGTATGGGATCGAATCCCGACAGAACGACTGCTTCGGGAGTATCATCAACTATCAGATCAACACCCGTCATAGTCTCAAGGGTACGAATGTTACGACCCTCACGTCCTATGATACGTCCTTTCATGTCGTCGCTGGGAAGCTGAACCACGGAGATCGTGGTTTCGGATACATGATCGGCCGCGCATCTCTGGATCGCCGATATTACATACTCTTTGGCTTTCTTATCGGCTTCCTCTTTTGCCCTGGCTTCCATCTCCTTGATCAGCACTGCGGTCTCATGCTTTACGTCATCTTCAACCGCTTTCAGTAAATAATCCTTAGCCTGTTCAGAAGTAAGTCCGGAGATTCGTTCGAGTTCCTGTATACGCTGCTCGTTAAGCTTGGACACTTCCGCACGCTGCTTCTCTAATTCAGTTTCACGTGCCGCAAGTCCTGCTTCCTTTTTCTCGATAGCCTCAGCCTTCTTATCGATGGTCTCTTCTTTCTGCTGCACGCGTCTTTCATAACGCTGTGCTTCAGATCTGCGTTCCTTGATCTCCTTGTCGAGTTCATTCTTGTTACGGATGTTCTCTTCTTTGGCTTCAAGTAAAGCTTCACGCTTCTTGGTCTCCGCAGTCTTCAGAGCTTCATCGATGATCTGCCTTGCTCTCTCTTCGGCATTGCCCATAGTCTTCGTATCGCTCTTCTTCTTAACCGAAACAGCGATGAAGTATGTAACGGGCACTGCGATGATGAGAGTCGCGACTACCGCGAGTATTACTGGCATCATCTACAGGAGCACCTCCTTATATTATTTTCAAAGTACAACATATCTATATTACTTTGTCTGTAAACTGTTGTCAAATAAATGTTTACATAAAACGAGCCAGAACAGTTTTATACCAGGCGGCCGGTTCACGCAGATCGGAAAGCTCATATCCGCCGGTATACTTATCACAATCAGGTACAAAAGAAGCACTCGTCTCATCACGATTCGAGATGTTCCACATCATATAACCGGTATCATTCTCATCGAGAAGTTTAAGCCACTCTTCAGTCTCGGATGCATTATGATCTCCGGCCCCGTCGGCACGACAGGTGCCGAACTCGGTAACAAACACGGGCAGTTTCTTTGCTATCGCATCGCGATAGACCTGTCTGAGCTCATCCCTGTGAGTGTCCGCATAGAAATGAAGAACATACATCAGATTATCATCTACAGTAACGGGATCGGCACATGCCTCATCCAGTCTCTGACTCCACTTGGGGGTGCCGACAAAGATCACGGCATACTTATCATTCGACCTGATCACCGGGATCACTTCCTCCGCATATGCCTTGATATCCGCCCACGTACAGTTGACATTGGGTTCGTTGCAGATCTCATAGAATACGTTACCGTATGCGGCATACTTTGAGGACATTTCACGGAAGAAATCAAGTGCCATATCCTTGTACATCAGGGGATTGGAATCCTGCAATATATGCCAGTCGATGATCACATACAGTCCCAGTTCCGTGGCAAATCTCACGCCGCGGTCAACGACTTCCTTAAGTTTCTGTCTGTTGGCATCATCTCCCACACAATATCCATCTTCTTCATCCGTATACATAGCCAGCCTGATACAGTCTATATGCCACTTATCCCTCATGTATTCAAGGAATTCTCTGTTCACATAGTCAGGATACCAGCTGAGGTTATGAGTCGAATATCCGTGCAGAGCAACAACTGTCCCGTTATGGTCTGCAAGCTTACCGTTCCTGTCTACATGCAGTGCTCCGTACTTATCATACTTGGTCTTCATGAATCATCCTTTCAATATGTCATATGGTATCGTCAGGAATATCCTTGAGTACACGACGTATTAATTCCATGCTGTATCCGCGGCCTGCCAGATATGCACAGGTCTTACTGATCGTGGCCGGATCAGCCTGAGTAATATCAAAACGCCTCTTGTTCAAGAGGCGTCTGATCTGTGATTCCTCATCAACCGAATCTATGGTTCCGTCTACTTCATTAAGAACCTCATCGATGATATCTCCGGAGACGCCCTTAGATCTCAGGTCGCTTATCAGCCGCCTGATACTCTTATCCTGACTGTGGCTTACGATATAGTCCCGCGCATAGGCACGGTCATCCACATATCCGTATCCTACCACATATTGTATGGCGTCATCTACTATATCATTCGGATACCCGCCTTCCGTCAGTTTCTCTCTGAGCTTGTATTCTGTGAAACTGTGCTTCATGAGCAGATTCATGGCACGGAGGCGTGCGCGGCGGATGAGCACCTCCGTTTTGATCTGCTCGCATACCTCTTCGGTTATGATCTTGCCCTCGGCTATATCGTAAGCCGTGAGTTCATTCCTGTAGAGGATGCAGAAGGACCTGTCATCTATATAGATGCGGTATCTGTTTTTGCTAACGCTTTGTATACGTGTGACTGTCACTTGTCACCGGCATTCTTCGATGCCGCGGGTGCTGCAGCGGCTGCAGGAGCAGGCTTATCTCCGTCTGTACTCAGATCAAACAGCTCACGGAGTCTTCTCTCGACCTCATCACACACCTTGGGATTATCCTTCAGGTACTGCTTTGCATTCTCGCGTCCCTGACCGATTTTATCACCCTCATATGCGTACCATGCACCGGACTTGACTATGATGTCATTATCGGCAGCCAGATCCAGGATATCGCCATACTTGGAGATACCCTCGCCGTACATGATATCGAACTCTGCCTCTTTGAAAGGAGGTGCGATCTTGTTCTTGACTACTTTGACTCTGGTACGGTTACCGATAGCTTCACCGGCCTGCTTGAGAGTCTCTATACGCCTGACATCAAGTCTGACTGATGAGTAGAACTTCAACGCACGTCCGCCGGTAGTAGTCTCGGGATTACCGAACATCACGCCGACCTTCTCTCTGAGCTGGTTGATGAATACTACGGTACAGTTGGACTTGCTGATGACTGCGGTGAGCTTACGCAACGCCTGTGACATGAGCCTGGCCTGCAGACCCACATGAGAATCGCCCATATCACCGTCGATCTCTGCCTTCGGAACAAGTGCCGCAACCGAGTCGACTACAACTATATCCATAGCGCCCGAACGTACCATGGTCTCCGTGATCTCGAGAGCCTGCTCTCCGTTATCGGGCTGAGAGATGTACATATTATCAATATCCACGCCGATGTTCTTGGCATATACGGGATCAAGTGCATGCTCCGCATCTATGAAACCTGCTATACCGCCCCTCTTCTGAACCTCGGCGATCATATGCAGTGTAACGGTTGTCTTACCTGATGATTCGGGGCCGAATATCTCTACTATCCTGCCCTTGGGTATACCACCCAAGCCCAGTGCTATGTCCAGGCTTAGCGATCCGGTAGGGATAACCTCGACATTCATCTGCGATGCAGGATCACCCAGTTTCATCACGGCACCCTTACCGAACTGCCGCTCTATCTGAGATAATGCTGCTTCCAATGCTTTCTGTTTCTCGTCTCTTTCCATTAAAAAACCTCCAAAAATATGACCGTATAAAGCATGGGGAACGTTTGTTCTCATACAAATATAAAACAAACGTTCGATTGTGTCAACACATTAATATACAAAATGCTGAAATATCCGACACGACTCCGGCGACACGCCACGAAACAGCGAACTGCTGTAAATACAGATATATGACTATGAACACCGTAACCATATCATAAAAAATGGGACGTGGCAATACCCGTCCCATCTGTGTTGTCTATTTATCCGTCAGTTCCGAATACAGCAGTTCGACTGCCGCCTCTACCGAGCTGTTGCGTATCTCATCGCGGTCACCCGTGAACTGATATCTGCGTACGCAGGCTTCTTTGCCTATACAGCATCCTATATATACGGTGCCGACAGGCTTTAAGTCCGTACCGCCGTCGGGACCGGCTATACCCGTGACTGATACGGCTACATCGGCATCGGCTGCCCTGGCTGCACCGAAGGCCATCTCATACGCACACTCTTCACTGACCGCTCCGTTTTTTCTCAGAGTCTTTTTCTTTACTCCGAGCAGCTTGCGCTTCGCCCTGTTCGCATATGTCACGAAGCCCATCTTATAGACATCGGACACTCCCGGTACACTGACCATCGCAGCCGAGAGCAGTCCGCCCGTGCATGATTCGGCGAACGTGATACTGTATTTTTTCTTTTTAAGTATCTTTACTATATCCTGTTTGCGATCCTTGCTCATCAGACATCCTTCCCCATAACACCCCAGTTCTTCACGAGGTAATCCACCAGGCTCACGATCGTGAGAACAAGCGCTATGTACATGATCACTGTGGTCACGATATGAAGCTGCGGTATATCGGCTATCATCAGAATGACCATCACCATCTGTGATACGGTCTTGAACTTGCCCCAATAACTTGCTGCGATCACAACTCCGTTATCGGAAGCCACAAGCCTGAATCCGCTGATGATAAATTCTCTGGCTATGATGATGATGACTATCCACGCAGGTATCCTGCCGAGTTCGATAAGCGCTATCATCGCAGAGCATACCAGCAGTTTGTCGGCCAGTGGGTCCATGAACTTGCCGAAGTTGGTGATCAGATCATACTTTCTCGCTATCTTGCCGTCAGCCATATCGGTCAGACTGGCGACTATGAATATCGCAAGCGCGATCCACTTGTCATATGGTGTGATATCCGCCAGCAGGAAGACCACGAAAAACGGTATCATAATAACTCGCAGCATCGTAAGTTTATTGGGCAGGTTCATCTGTTATCTCTCCTATCAGGTCATATTCGCGGGCTCCGGTGATACGTACCATGACATGATCACCGCTCATCCGCTCATAGTCTACCGGCATGAATACACATCCGTCCACCTCGGGTGCGTCTGCGTATGTCCGGCCTACATATACATCTTCCTCAGGTATGCATCCGTCTATAACTGCCTCTACCACACTGCCGGTCTTCGCGGCAGCATTATCGAAGCACACCGCCTGCTGCAATTCCATGAGTTCCTTCTGACGCATGTTCTTCACATCATCAGGGATCTGGTCAGGCATATCTGCCGCAGGTGTATCCTCTTCCTGAGAATATGCAAATACTCCCAGTCTGTCGAACTCGATCTCATTGACGAACCTGTACAGTTCCTCATACTCCTCCTGAGTCTCTCCGGGGAATCCGCTTATCAGGGTTGTCCGCAATGCTATGTCGGGTATGCGCTCACGCAGCCCGGCGATGATCCCTCGCAGCTCACTCTGTGTGGTCCTGCGTCCCATGCGCTTAAGCACACTGTCCGCCGCATGCTGGATCGGCATATCGAGATAATGACATACCTTCGGGTTGGTCGCCATCTCTTCTATGAGAGCATCATCGATCTCTTCGGGATAACAATACTGTATCCTGATCCACCGTATGCCGTCTATCTTTGAAAGAGCTTTAATCAGACCGGGGAGAGACTTATGTCCGTACAGATCGGTTCCGTACAGGGTAGTCTCCTGTGCAACGAGGATCAGTTCATTTACACCCATATCAGCCAGCCGTGCCGCTT
>CAJOID010000069.1 GCA_905234595.1 uncultured Lachnospiraceae bacterium
ACCCCGTGGCGACGGACCACGACTTGGTGCCGGTTGACGCCTCCCGCGCCTACCAGCCGTTGGCCACCCTGTTGGAGGCCGCCAAGATCCTGCAGCACAAGGCTACGGGTCTGGTCTTCACCTGCGAGTTCCCGCACGCCACCCCCGCCGACTGCTCCGCACACTCCTACAAGCGCGGCCGCTACAGTGTGATTGCCCCCCAGATGGTGCACAATCACATCGATGTCGTCATGGGCGGCGGTGTCAAGTATTTGGAGGAGAAGTATCAGAACGACTTGAAAGATGCCGGATATAGCGTTTATCTTCATGACGATACCTAAAGAAGAATTGCAGGCATGTACACCGGAGACGGTGGACTTTTCCTGAATAAATCAAAGGAGAGTGACGGAAAGCTTTATTTTCATTGTGCAAAGGAAGGCCATAAACTTGATGCAATTTCAAAGTGCGATAAAGCAGTTGATTCGGATGTTTACCGGCTTGAGAAAGAGACCTGCAGGATTCCCTGTACGAGGCTGTTTTTTGTTTCGGGTAGTCTCATAATCGGAAAAATGTGATATAATGTCCATATTATTTATTGTTTCTGCTTTTCTGATTATTCAAATTCATCAGAGTAGCATCAATAATATCATACATAAGGAGGCATTCTATGTCGGCAAAACAAGACTCACTCAACAAAGCGCCCAAAAACAAATCCGCAAAATCCGGTTTGTCAATGCGCGTGACTCTTCTTCTGTTCGCTCTGTTACCGCTGGTTGTGGCATCCACCATAATCGGAATCGTGGCGATTGCCCGAAGCAAGGCAGTTCTCAAGGGATACACCCATGATTCATTCGTTCAGGTTATCACTGAGGTCGGTAATTCTTTCCTTAAAGGATATGCGACCGCACCGATTGTCAAAGAGGCGATTCTTCATCCCGAAGATGCCGACATTCTGGCTCAGGCACAGCAGTATACGCTGGACTATTTCGGATCGCTTGACGGATGGGAAGGATTATATATCTGTGACTGGAATTCACAGGTTCTTACTCACCCGAATACGCCGGTTATAGGTATGGTATTGAGAGAAGGTGACAGACTGACTTCACTTCAGGATTCCATGCTGTCGGCCTCCGATGGTGTGTTTAATACCGGTATCATGACAAGCCCCGCATCAGGACAGATTATTATGTCCATGTATACACCCGTTATGGTCGACGGAGAACCTGTTGGTTTTGCGGGCGGTGCGTTTTATGTAAATGCTATCGCGAGCAAGCTGTCCGATGTTTCCAAACTCAACTTAAATACTGCTTATGTATATATAGTCGATGCAGAGGGAACTATGCTCCATCACCCCGATGAATCCAAGATCGGTAATCCGGTGGAGAACGAAGCGGTAAAGAGCCTGGTAGCCAGACTTGCAGCGGGTGAGATGCCCGAGCCTTCACTTATTGAATACAATTACAAAGGCGCCATGAAATATGCCGGATATTATGTAGGCAAAGACGGTCATTATATAGCCGTACTCACAGCCGATGAAGAAGACGTATTGAGCGCAGTTAAACAGATAAGTATGGCTACCGTAGTCATTATTCTGATATGTATTGCCGTATTTGCCTTGATAGCGACATTTATTGAACGGCTGATTTCGGTGCCTCTTATCGACATATCACATTCGCTCGATAAACTCAGCACCGGTGATATGGCATCGGATTGCAAGGCCAAGACCCATATACGTGAGACAGCATCCATTATCAAGGCGTTTAAGGAACTGCGCGATGCACTTGATAAGTCCATGAGGACTGTGCACAATGCTGCAGGCAACCTTAACGATTCCATACTCAGCGTAGACGGAATGACCGGTAATAATGTTGACTCTGTTTCACAGATCAACGTAGCGATCAATGAAGTCGCTCAGACTTCGCAGAGCGTTGCAACCGAGGCACAGGTACTTGCGGAGAAAGCTTCCGACCTTGGACAGAATGTAGAAGCATTGAACACTAATGTTGAGAATCTTCATAATGCATCTCAGACTATCAAGGTGGCCAATAACGAAGCAACAGAGTGTATGAGATCGGTATACTCAAGTGCAAACGAATCCGTAGATGCCATGGAAGAGATCACAGGAAAGATCAACGATACGAACGAAGCTATCGGACAGATCGGAACGGCGATTCAGGCGATCGAATCGATCGCGGCTCAGACCAATCTGCTGTCTCTCAATGCCTCAATAGAAGCAGCACGTGCAGGTGAGGCGGGCAGAGGCTTTGCCGTTGTTGCCGATGAAATAAGAAGTCTTGCCGATTCTTCCGCTGAATCAGCCAAGGAGATCAAGGATATCATCGAAAACGTCATTACTCTTTCAAACGGAACTGTTGAGATATCCAACAGAGTATTTGAGGTCATAAACAAAGAAAAAGCTGATATCGAGGAGGCTCAGGAGAAATTCAATGTTCTGTCCGACTCAGTCGAAGCTTCAATGAACGAGATTGAAACAATCCGACATATGGCAGATTCCCTTGACAGGATCAAGGAAGAAATGACTAATTCGACTTCTGATCTTGGCGCCATATCCGAGGAACTCGGCGCATCTGCGGAAGAAGTTGCCGCATCGTGTCAGACAGTTACGAATGCATGTACTGATACTCAGGCTTCCACGGCCAATATGCGAACGGTCAACGATGATATGCGTGAGGCTATTTCGTTCTTCAAACTGTAATGAATATAAAAAGAGCCTACTGCCGGTTTGGCATGTAGGCTCTTTTTTCAATCGTCCAGATCATAACCGGACATCCGGTGGGGGCCAATAAGACTGACGAGGCATACAGGAGAGTGTTTAAGGCTCTCGGTACATCCACGGCAGGCGTTGTATTCGATCTGGGTGTTGCCGGGATCTTTATGGAGGAAGCACCGGAATGAATACCAGAGAGAAGATCATTCAGGCCCTGGAAGCGGCTAAAGGTGAATATGTATCGGGCGAAAGCCTGGCGGAAAAATTCGGATTATCCAGAAACGCTATCTGGAAAGGCATCAATGAACTTAAGAAGGACGGATATCCGATAGAGTCCGTCAGAAATAAGGGATATATGCTCCCCGGAGATTCGGATATGATCTCCAAAGCCGGGATCGCTCTGTGTCTGGGGGATGAGCTGCGGAGCAGATCACTTTCCGGCATGATCGACAATCTGTACGTATATGACGAACTGGATTCGACCAATATCCAGGCCAGACGTGAATTGCTTCTTGACGATTTTGACATTGTCCATAAAACCGTTATAATCGCTAAGACTCAAAGCTTGGGAAGAGGACACCGCGGCACGCATTTTGACTCACCCGACGGAGGCATTTATCTCAGCATGATCCTGGATCCCGCGAAGCTTCACCGGCCCGGATCCGTCACCGGGGACGTGGCTGATATCGTTACGACGGTTCTTGAGGAGTTATACGGGATCAGGGTGGTCAAGAAAAAGGACAACTCCCTGTACACGGACAGAGAAAAGATATGCGGCATTCTGACCGAAGCCGTGTCGGATCTTGAGACCGGAGTGTACAGCAGCTTCATAGTGGGTGTCGGGATCAGAGCCGATGCACTCGGAAAAGCATCCGAATCGAAGCCCTCAAGGAACCGCGTGATTGCATCGCTGATGATGGGATTTGCGAAAATGTAGAGCGCGATATAGCCGTCCTGAGCTCACACCAAATGTCAACCAAAATACGCCAACAGGTTGACAATCCCACTTCTCCATTGTATAACTTTATGTGGCTTATATAAAAGGAGAGGTTGAGACATGAACAGTATTTTTTCTATAGCGTTACTCTTTTATCTGATCATATTCATCGTGATCGGTATTCTTGACATCAGGAACATCAGGTCTTTCACAGATTATTCCGTTGCAGGTAAAAAACAGAATTCACTGACGGTAGTCATGACGCTTCTTGCCACGGTGGTCGGTGCGTCCACTACGATCGGTATAACGACAACGGTTTATAACATAGGTTTTCCGGGGATCTGGTGGCTTGCTTTCGGTGCCATCGGACTGATCCTTCAATCGGTGTTTCTGTCGGAGAAGGTAAGGGATATCGGCGCGGATACATTGCCTGACCTGGCGGGTCGAATCGCCGGCCGCCCTGCCGAGATCATAATTTCGCTTATCATCGTGATCTCGTGGATCGGTGTTATAGCCGGACAGCTGGAGGCGATGAATTCACTCATAACCTTCGCACTTGGACATAGCAGCACTCCGGTATTCGTCATCACTTCGATCATAGTCATCGCTTATACGGCTGTCGGAGGTCAGATGTCCGTGGTAAAGACCGATAAAGTTCAATTGCTGATCATTCTGATCGGAGTGACCGCCTGCATGTTATATCTTTACATCACACATGCGGATAATAATGCAGCCATCATGAGCAATATAGAACTTCTGAACAGCGATTACGGAGTGCCCAATCTGTTTACCCAGCTTTTCGTGATCGGCGGGGGATACTTTCTGGGTCCGGATATAATGTCGAGAAACTTCATAGCGAAGGATGGCCGGGCAGCAAGGAACGCGGCCCGTACGGCAGGCATTGTTCTTTTTGCATTCTCTGTCATCATCACTCTGATCGGCATGTGGATCCGGTTCAATGTCACACCGGAGGAGATGGGAGATATGGGAGCGCTTATGTATGCTGTTTCCATCATGCCCGGATGGGCGGCTATACTGCTTGTTTTCGGCCTGCTGTCTGCAATCCTGTCATCGACGGATACATGCATCATCAACGCCTCCACGATATTTGTGAAGGATATCCTTAAGAAAGAAAGTGTGGCCGGTGTCAGGATCACCGTCATAGTAACCGGCCTTATGGCACTTATGCTGGCGGTATTCGGACAGGGGGACATCATGAGCCTTCTGACCGGTGCATACAGCATCTATACTCCGGGAGTCATATTCCCCCTGATGATCGCTGCTTTTGCATATAACAGGAGGAGGCTTGATCTCCGGATATGGATCGCGGCGGTTGCGGCAGGCGGTATTTTCGGAATACTCGGCACGTATTTCGGTACGGCTCTTACCGGCATCGGTGTGCCGGAGGGAATCATGAACTATCTGACTCTGATCGGAATGGGTATTTCCCTGGCATTGTCTCTGTTATCCGTTAAGTGGAAGGAGGAAGCGTGATGTCGAATGTCGGACTGCTCGCGGATGAGATCATTGACGGCCGCAGATTAACCTCCGGGGATGATCTGAGCATATTAAAAGTTGCCGATCTGACGGAGCTCTGTGGCGGAGCGGACAGGATCAGAAAGCACTTCATAGGAGACTGCATCGATCTGTGCTCCATCATATCGGGCAGGAACGGAGCCTGCAGTGAGAATTGCAGATTCTGTGCCCAGTCCGCACACAACCATACGGGCTGTGATGTGTACGGCCTGCTTGATTATGACGTGATATATGCCCTGGCTTCCTCAAATGAGAAGGCGGGAGTGGACAGGTTTGCGGTAGTTATCTCCGGCCGCGGACCGTCGGATGAAGATTTCGAGAAGATAATATCGATCTATAAAAGGCTCCGCGAAGATCTTAAGATCAATCTGTGTGCTTCTCTGGGTTTCCTTACTCAGGAGCAGTTTGACCGGTTATATGATGCCGGTGTGAGAAGCTATCACAATAATATAGAGACGTCCCCGAAGTATTTCGAGAAGATATGTACCACGCATACTTTTGAGGATAAGAAAGCAAATATCAGACGTGCGCAGAAAGCCGGACTTAATGTATGCTCCGGCGGAATAATCGGCATGGGAGAAACCATGGATGACAGGATCGACATGGCTCTGACTCTGTCCGAACTCGGTATCAGGTCCATCCCCGTAAACACTTTGATACCGATCCCGGGTACTCCCATGGAACATCTGCCCACTCTCGAAAATGACGAGATACTGAGAACCATAGCGATATTCAAGTATATCAATCCTGAGGCGGATATAAGACTGGGAGCCGGGAGGAGTCTGATCCGCGGCAACGGTGAAGCGGCATTTATGAGCGGTGCCAGTGCTACCATTACGGGAGATATGCTGACCACTTCGGGTTCGACCATTAAGAGCGATATAGAGATGATTATGAGGATAGGACGTAAAAACTATGGTATAATAGATTAGTTCGGAATATGCTTTTCTCGAAGACGAGAGGAGAACGAGGCGGATGAAAACTTGGAAAACCTGGCAGATCGCTTTTTTTACTGCTATATGTGTGTGCATGAATATAGGCGGGAAGCTTATTTCGTCGTGGTTGGAACTGCCACTCTGGGCCGATTCGTTCGGAACTGCTCTTTCGGCATATATGGGCGGTCCTCTGTGCGGGGTTTTGGTCGGAGTTACCGGTAATCTGTCTTATTGCGTGATCAATCGCATCTCCGCTGTATATTCTCTTACCAGTATAGCATTGGGTATCATCATAGGTATCGGAGCGCGCAGAAACTGGTTCGACCGCTTCTATGGTTTCATGAAGGCCGCTACTCTGGCCGTGTTCACGGGATTGATCGTATCCGTTCCGATTAACATTATCTTTGCGGACGGATTGACGGGGAATAAATGGGGTGATGCCGTTATCGGTTATCTGCTGGATAAGGAATGGCCATTACCCATCTGCAGTGTGCTGGGACAGTTGGCGCTGGAGTTCGCGGATAAGGTTCTTACGATCGCTGCGGTGGCACTCGTTTTGCTTATAAAGCGCTGGAATGATAAACAGAAACAGGAAGGGGCATTGTTTGCGGGTAATACGGGTACTGCCGACAATACAGGCAGCGTGGGCAGGATCGGCAAAGCCGTCTTGATGATCATCATGTCCTTAGGTTTAAGCATGGCTCTGTCAATGACCGCTTCAGCCCGGACATCCGGTTCAACCGATAATCCCGATTACAATGATTATGTTCAGAGTGTATACAGCAGTAATAACGGCCTCCCCTGCGGAGAAGCCAACGATATAGCGCAGACCAATGACGGTGTGCTCTGGATCGGTACTTATGCGGGACTGTACCGCTATAACGGACGGGAGTTCCGCTGGGTGGACGATTATGAATCCGTAAAGAACGTCAACTGTCTGTATGTTGACGAAGAAGGCCGTATGTGGATCGGTACCAACGATAACGGTCTTTCGATAGTGATCCGTGAGAAGGTGGTGAATATCCTCGACCAGTCGGATGGACTTCCCTCCAATTCCGTCAGATGCATAATACGTGCAACTGACGGATACTATTATGTCGGTACCACCGGAAGCATGCAGATCCTGGTTATGAATAACGGTCTGAAGGCAGTCAGCACTCTGGATGAGATCAACTATGCTGACAGTATCACCGCGGATCTTGACAGTCATGTGGCGACTGTCGCTTCCGACGGGCGTCTGTTTCTGCTGAAGAATGGAGATATACTTACATCCGTCGCACTTCCCGATGATCATGAAGTGTTTAACTGCTGCGCGTTTGCCCCGGACGGGACTCTGATGGTGGGTACGACCACCAATCATATCTACAACTTCGATGTGTCCGGCGATGATCTTAAACAGACGGATATCAGGACATGCGGTGATATCAACAGTATCAATAATCTGAACTTCCTAAGTGACGGTACACTCTTCATATCATCTGACAGCGGTATATCCTATGTTGCCGGCGGGTCATACCATCATCTGAATACTAACGATTTCAATAATTCCATCGATAACATGCTGTACGACTATCAGGGAAATCTGTGGTTTACTTCATCGAGACTGGGCCTCCTCAGACTGGCCAAGTCACCTTTTAAGGATGTGTACGGTTCCATAGGCATGGATCGTCATGTGGTAAATACGATCGTTTCATGGCAGGGATATTATTACATCGGTACGGATACCGGTCTGGATGTGGTGGACAGGAACTGTCGTAATCAAATCAGGAACAAGATGACCGCGGATCTTAGCGGCAAGCGTATCCGCTGTATGTATGTGGATGATAGCGAGCATCTGTGGGTATGCACTTACGGAAGCGGGCTGATGGAATATGCGCCTGACGGCGAATCCTGGGCATACAATGCAGACAGCGGAAGCTTCGGTAACCGTGCACGTATTGTGACGGGGCTCAAGGACGGGGCTATCCTGGCGGCCGGCGATACCGGCATCAGCTATATCAGGGATCATGAGATCACCCGGACTATCCGCAATGAGGACGGCCTGATCAATTCCATGATCCTGACGCTGATCGAGCAAAGTGACGGAACCATACTCGCAGGCACTGACGGTGATGGCATAGCCGTGCTTAAGGATGGCGAGGTCACAGATATGATCACCCGTGACGACGGACTGAGCAGCGGTGTTATACTGCGTATGATCAAGGATCCCAAGTCGGAGGGGGTATTTATCGTAACGAGCAACAGTCTGTGCTATTACGACGAAAACGGTACCATCAGAGTGCTGGATGAATTCCCGTATTTCAATAACTATGATATCTGGGTCAAGGATGAGGACACCCTGTTCGTTATGTCCAGTGCGGGTATATATGTCGTGGAACGTGACGAACTTGTGGCAGGTGGAGAGATCGCATGGGAACTGCTGGACGCCCGCCGCGGTCTCGGAACATCTCTGACTGCGAATTCGTGGAACTATTATAACGGACATGGCGAACTCTTTCTGCCGTGTGATACCGGTATATATATCATAGACGTGGATAAGTATAACAGTGATGTCCGCTCATACCGTATGCAGATGGCATCCGTCCGTCTGGATGGAGTTTTACAGCCCATTTCCCGTGAATCTGCTATCGTGGTGGGGCAGGGTGTGGATCGTGTGGAGCTTTCACCCGAGATACTGAACTATACCATACAGGAGCCCAATGTCGGTTATTATCTGGAAGGATATGACAGGCAATGGACCATCATACCCCAGAACAATCTGACCAACATTATCTATACAAATCTTCCGTCAGGTGATTATACATTCCATCTGGCCATTTTCGACAGTGCCGGCGAGAAAGTTCTGGAAGAGCAGAAATTCGATCTGGTCAAGGAAGGCGAGCTCTTCGAACAACCGGTATTCATGCTGTATATACTGATACTCCTTTCAATGATCATGATCTGGTTTACCTGGCTGGTAGTTCAGAGACAGCTGAATCAGCAGCAGATCAAACTGAATATGGCAAATGAGACCGTCATGGCTATTGCAAAAGCGGTCGATGCCAAAGACGTGCGCACACATCAGCACTCCATGCGAGTGGCCGAGTACTCGGCAATGATCGCGGAGGAGATGAAATGCTATCCGTGGTGGAAAAGAAGCAAAGAAATATCCAACCTGCGTAAAGCTGCCCAGCTTCATGATATCGGTAAGATAGGTGTACCTGACAGCGTGCTTAATAAGGTCGGAAGACTTACCGATGAAGAATATGCTCAGATGAAATCACACGTGACCAGAGGTGCCGAGATACTAAAGGACTTTACTCTTATAGAGCATGTGGCAGACGGTGCCAGATATCATCATGAGCGCTATGACGGCAAGGGCTATCCGGATGGTCTTAAAGGAGAGGAGATACCTCTTATGGGCAGGATCATAGGTGTGGCAGATGCTTTCGATGCGATGACATCCAATCGTGTATACCGCAATCATATGGATACCGATTATGTCATCAAAGAGATGCAGCGTGGGCGTGGAACACAGTTTGATCCCGATGCACTCGATGCGTTCTTCCGCCTGATCGAAAAGGGTGTGATCAACCTGGATGAACTCTATGCTCAGAAGCGTGAAGAAATCAGACAGGCTGAAAACGAGGAAGCTCAGTGCCAGAAGAGTGGAAGAGGATAAGCAGATCCAGGCTTCCCAGATGGAAAGCGAGAAAGGAGCCGGAGAATGAAGCGGGTATATTTAGCAACTTTCCTGACATGTCTGGCTATACTGGGAGCTTTCCTGTGCCTTTTCCGGATATTGAATATTACCGGGGGCAGGGAGCATCTGACTGTCGGATTCATATATGATAATGATGAGAGTACACCATATACGTATAATTTCTCTCTGGCCAGCGATGCGATCGCCAAGAAGTACGGTGAACGGGTGGAGATCCTTGCCTGCAGCAATGTGCTGGATGAAGAAATGGAAGAGCCGTTAAGGGAACTGGCCGAAAGTGGATGCGACATTATTTTCTTCAACGGTTACAGTGAGCTGGTAAGAGAACTTGCTCCGGAGTATCCGGACATTCAGTTTTGTCAGACTTCGTACATGGATATGAGCGATCAGACTGTTCCGGCAAACTATCATACATTTAAGGGTGAGGCTTATCAGGGAAGATATGTGAGCGGTATCGCTGCCGGCATGAAGATAAAGGAGATGATCTCTGAGGGCATCATAACACCGGATCAGGCCTGCATAGGTTTCGTGGCCGCTTATCCCACATCGGAGGTTATCTCAGGATATACTGCATTTTTGTTGGGAGCGCGCTCGGTCGTACCTAGCACTACGATGCATGTACGATATACACAGACCTGGAGCAGCTATCCTCAGGAAAAAAGTGCTGCACAGCAGCTTATTGAAGAAGGCTGTGTTATCATTTCACAGCATACCGATACGATAGGACCGGCAATAGCCTGTGAAGAAGCATCCGATACAAGATCGGTTTATTTTGTGGGTTATAATCAGAGCATGTCCGAAGTGGCTCCGGGATCATCGCTCGTAACGGCCAGGATATGCTGGGATTCCTATGTGCTTGCTGCTGTGGATGCGGTCATGAAGAACCGAAGCATAGAGTCAAACCTGACCGGAAGCATACACGGCAACGATGTGTCCGCTGGATTTGAGAACGGATGGGTGGAGCTGGAGGACCTTAATCTCCAGGTGGCAGCTCCCGGTACGGAGAAAGCCATGAACAATGCTATCGATATGTTCAAACGCGGATACTCGGATACTGTATTCAAAGGGAATTTCATCGGAGTTGATCCTGATGATCCTACTGATACGATCGACCTTCGAAACGGTTATATTGAGAATGAACGTACATCGTACCCGTTATTTCACTATATTCTTACCGATATCATCACCATCGACGACACGGATACATAAGAGGTAGACAGGATGACATACGAAGATGTGGTATATATAGCACGTGAGGCATATGAGAATGCCGACGCACGGCATATATTCGAACATATCGCCATTCAGGTGAATGTTACCGGCGAAGGTGCCGGCAGCTTCTACATTGAAGTGGCTGAGAGGGCGGTCTGTGTGGAACCCTATGATTATTATGACAGAGACGGGCTTCTTACGATGTCTTCCGATACAGTCGTTGCACTGGCCAGGGGTGAGATAGGGCTTCAGGAAGGAATAGATAAAGGCCTTATCCGCATGGAAGGTAACGAAGTGAAGATATGGCATCTGGCTTCCGTGATACTTCCCAACCGTCCGAGACGTTACAGATAGAGGATGTTTTATGCCAGAATTGAAATGTCCGCATTGCGGAACCGTATTTACAGTAGATGATACAGAACTAGCATCCATCATATCGCAGGTCAGACAGGGTGAATTTGACAGGGAGATAAACGAACGCCTGGCTGAAGTGAAGGAGCATATGACCAAAGAGCATGCGCTTGAACTTACCGCGCAGGCTAATGACGTGCGCCTTAAGGCCAAAGAGGAATATGAGGACCAGATAAACGAACTGAAGGATAAACTGTCCGAGAATGAAGGCAGGATACGTGATCTGAAAACTCAGCTGGAGGGCAGCGCGGACAAGCAGCGTATCGCAGTCCTGGAGGCCACGCAGAAGATAGAAGACGAAAAGCATGATCTCGAACATTCACTTCAGCAGGAGAGGGAGAGAGCACAGCTTGAGCTTAAACAGAAGGATGAACTAATCGAATACTATAAGGACATGAAAGCCCGCATGTCTACCAAGATGGTTGGTGAGAGTCTTGAGAGGCATTGTGAGGATGAGTTTAACCGTATCCGCATGACGGCTTTTCCCAATGCATATTTTGAGAAGGATAATGATGCGGGTTCCGGGTCTAAAGGCGACTTCATCTTCCGTGAAACGGACGAAAACGGAGTCGAGATCATTTCCATCATGTTCGAGATGAAGAATGAGATGGATGAAACCGCTACCAAACATAAGAACGAGGATTTCTTCAAAGAACTCGACAAGGACAGGCGTGAGAAAAAGTGCGAGTATGCAGTACTCGTCTCACTCCTTGAGGCAGACAGCGATTATTATAATGCCGGGATCGTCGATGTCTCGTATAAGTATGAGAAGATGTATGTTGTTCGTCCTCAGTGCTTTATTCCCATCATCACTTTACTTCGCAATGCGGCCATGAACTCGCTGGCATATAAGCAGGAACTGGCGGAAGTACGTGATCAGGATATAGACATATCGAATTTTGAAGACAGCCTGATGAAGTTCAAGAATGATTTTTCAAGGAATTATGATCTGGCGCATTCTCATTTCGACAAAGCTATCGATGAGATAGACAAGACCATTCAGCATCTGGAGAAAGTCAAGGCTGAACTCATGGGATCGGATAAGCAGCTTCGAATTGCCACAGGCAAGGTTGAGGATGTGACCGTCAAGAAACTGACCAGGGATAATCCTACCATGCGCGCGAAGTTTGAAAAGTTGCGGGGAGTTGATGAAGCGTAATACCGGAGAGTACAGAAGCAACTTCATAATGCAGGCCGGGATACTGGCTATAGCCGGTATCGTTGTACGTATAATCGGACTTCTGTACAGAGCGCCGCTGACGGCAGTCATCGGTGATGAAGGTAACGGTTATTATTCTTTTGCGTATAACATCTATACGAATATCCTGTTGATAAGTTCATATTCCATTCCGTCCGCCATCTCCAAGATCATGTCTCAGAGACTGGCATTGAAGGAATACCGGAATGCACAACGCATATTCAGATGTGCACTGGTATATGTAACGATAGTGGGCGGCATAGCAGCCACATTTGCCTATGTGGCGGCCGGTATGCTGGTCGTGGATAATGCGATACCGGTTCTCAGGATATTCGCTCCGACGATACTCCTGTCGGGATTCCTCGGCGTGTTCAGAGGATTCTTTCAGGCACACAGATCCATGGTGCCCACATCGATATCACAGATACTCGAGCAGATAATCAATGCCGGAGTCAGCATAGGGGCTGCGCTGCTTTTTATACGTATGGCCGGCGGCATAGATATCGATGAAACGACCAAGGCTGTGCGGGGAGCATCCGGATCGGCCATAGGTACCGGAAGCGGTGTGCTCATCGCACTGCTTTTTGTGGGTGGTGTTTATCTGTATAACAGACACAAGATCATGGCGAGGTATGAGGCTGATAAGACTTCTGAGACTGAATCCTATGCCAATATCGCCAGAGATATACTTCTGATCGTCACACCGTTTATTTTGAGTACGTTCATTTATAACTGCTCCACTGCGATCAACCAGACCATATATGCCAGGACCATGCTCACCAGACTCTCTCAGTCCCAGGTTTCCATGCAATACGGTATATATTCGGGCAAAGCGGTAGTCCTGCGTAACGTTCCGGTGGCACTGGCATCGGCGATGTCGAGTGCGATCATACCGACTGTGGCAGGGGCATGGGCGTTGAAGGATTATAAGGATGCGCGACGCAAGGTCGGCCGTGCACTCAAGGTCACCATGCTGGTGGCGATTCCCTGTATGTTCGGATTTCTTTTTCTGGCAAGACCGATAGTGAGCCTGCTGTTTCCGCAGAGATCATCGCTTGTGATGGCCAGCAGGCTGCTGATGGCATTGTCTGTCACGGTAGTGTTCTATTGTATATCGACCATAACCAACGGAGTGCTTCAGAGCATCGGACAGGTGCATAAGCCCGTAACGCATGCAGCGATCGCACTTGTTGCTCAGTCGGCGGTACTGTGGGTACTTCTGGTCAGGACCGGCCTGGGTATATATACCATAGTGATCGCGGATATAGTTTTTGCATTGCTGGTATGTATCCTGAACGGGTATTCACTCCGCAAGACCATGAAGTATCAGCAGGAGACAGTGGATACCTATCTGCTGCCTGCCATCTGCTCTCTGTTCATGGGCGGACTGGCCAGACTGGTATATAACCTGATATTCAGGTTCAGCAGGAGCAACATCATCAGTCTCGTGGCTGCGGTCGGAGTGGCGGTCATATTCTATATGATCACCGTGGTCCAGTCCGGGGCGATCAGCGAGGAAGAGATGACCGGTTCAACCAGAGGTGCGGTGATATATGAATGGCTTGGCAGGCTTCACCTGGTTACCGGTGATGAGAGGTTTAAGATCATAAAGCGTATAGACAGAATGCGTTCGGCGCGCAGATCCGGACGGAGAAACGACAGGAACCGTGACACGGATCCTGATTGATATGAGATAGGATAAAGTGGCATTTGACGGATTGACAGTGGCGGCACTTCGCCACGAATTAAACAGCATACTGGCGGACGGACGCATAAGCAAGATCTCGCAGCCGGAGCAGGACGAACTCATCCTCACGGTCAAGACCGGTTCGGGACAGGAACGGCTGCTCATAAGTGCTTCGGCGACACTGCCGCTCGTATATCTGACCGATACGAATAAACCGGCGCCTGCGACTGCGCCGGCTTTCTGCATGCTTCTGCGTAAGCACTTAAGCGGTGCCCGTATT
>CAJOID010000070.1:0-7155 GCA_905234595.1 uncultured Lachnospiraceae bacterium
GCATATCACTCTAGGAGAATGGTTCCGTGACTATGTATACATACCGCTGGGAGGAAGCAGACGGGGCAGAGCAAGGACCGCGCTCAATCTGTGTATAGTCTGGCTCCTGACCGGAATATGGCACGGGCTCACTCCCAATTACCTGATCTGGGCCGGGATACTGCTGCTGCTGATATTATGGGAGAAATTCGTTCTGTCAAAAAATGAGACGCTTTATCACATATTCGGACATATCCATGTATGGTTCGTGATCCCCGTCACCTGGATCATATTCGCCATGTCAGACTTCAGTGATCTGAAGAACTATCTCCTGAGAATGGCAGGATTTCAGCTCCCTTCATCCGTGATCAACGCTTCTGACTACAGCCGCGTATGGGAGGAAGGCTGGATATACCTTGTCATGGGGCTGATATGTCTGTTTCCCGGAGTGCGCAGATCATTTAACAGACACCGTTTCGGTGCCATATGGACCATAATGCTGTTTATCATGTTCTGGCTCAGCATATACAGTATATGCGGAGCCGTAACCAATCCGTTCATGTATATGAGTTTCTGAAGATGGCCAATCACAGAAAAAGTAAAAAGAATAACAGAAAAAGACGTCATTACGCGTTGCTCATATTACTGGTGCTGTCCACCTTTCTGATCACGCTGTGGAGCTATATCCAACTGCCGCGGGTCTATGCTTCGTATGTATATGACCCCTCAGCATCTCCTCTCCTCTCCGTGACCATGCAGGGCATTCATGACGGTGTATACCCGTGGAGCGGGACCGGAGCGGATGATGATGTGCCGGACGGGGATAACGGTATGGATACGGCTATGGATCCGGATATTGATCAGGATATCGATACGGTCACTGCCGATGGCTTGGAAACAGATGAGGTCACTGCAGAGGGCCCGGAAATCGAAGCGGTCATTGACGGAGATCAGGAAACCGATGCGGACGTAGCCGAAGATCAGGAAATGACCGATACACAGGAAGATACCGAAGCAGCTCCCGATGACACGCGCCTCACATATCACGGTCCCGTCGATGATGATTATTTCAATGATGCACTCTTCGTGGGTGACTCACGGATGGTCGGCCTGTCGGAATACTGTGAACCTCTGGATACCAGAGCTGATTTCTATGTCAAAAAAGCTCTGACCGTATACAATCTGCTCGACGGTAAACCCATCCGTTCATTTGACGGCACCCAGAAATCTCTCTGGGAAGTACTTGATGAGAAGCAGTATGGCAAGATCTATATCATGGTGGGCATCAACGAGATAGGTGTGGGCAATTCAGAGTACTTCAAAGATGCATATGAGCAGGTAGTGGACCGCATACGCGAGGTTCAGCCCGATGCTCTCATATTCATCAACAGTATAATGCATGTTTCTCAGGCCAAAAGCGACACGGACAGTCTGTATAACAACACAAATATAAATGCCCGCAACGACGCTATCGCATCGCTTGCGGACAATATACACATATATTATCTGAACATCAATGAAGCCGTGGATGACGAGAACGGTGCGCTGCGCTCCGACATTACATTCGACGACATACATCTGAAGGGATCATGCTACGAACCATGGCATGAATACCTGCTCGCGCATGGCGT
Organism: uncultured Lachnospiraceae bacterium; assembly: GCA_905234595.1. Taxonomy (GTDB): domain Bacteria; phylum Bacillota; class Clostridia; order Lachnospirales; family Lachnospiraceae; genus XBB2008. The sequence goes on from CAJOID010000070.1 coordinate 1,611, forward strand.
CAAATGATCATCTGACATACTTTTTGCGATCCGCCACCATCTTCTTCAGATACTTCTTATGCTCATGCATCCTGAGGTTGGCGCGCTCAAAGACCGTCTGAAACTGATCGTCACTCCCCTTCCGATATTCATCAAGTCCCGAGGATATGACCACCTTACCGTCTTTTATATTGTCATGTATCGTTTTGTCAAAGTCACTGAGGAGGCCTCTCCTGCTGTTATAATCTCCGCCTTCGAGTATGACCACGAACTCATCTCCGCCTGTCCTGAACACCGGACTGTGTACAAAGGTATGACATATCAGAGCGCATCCTTCACGGATATACCGGTCGCCGGCATCATGTCCCTGCATGTCATTGATCTCCTTCAAACCGTTTATGTCAAAAACGATCACGCCGAAAGCATCAACTTCATCACACGCGATCCTCTCATCATATGCCATCTCGGCCTCAAGATATGCATGCTTGCTCTTCACTCCTGTCAGAGAATCCCTGTATGCCTGATGTCTGGCTGATTCAAGTTCCTCGCGCTTGCTCTTCTCCTTATGCAGGAGATCCTCCAGGTGTTTCTTGCGCTCCGCTTTCTCATCTTCCAGCACAAACGTATGCAGCAGGCACGTGCCCAGCATGCAGCCTATGGCATAAAAAGGAATGAACGGGTCATATGCCTGAAGTATGATGAACACCGCCATGGCCAGTCCCGAAAGTCCCACGGTGCGGTAATGCCGTCTCGTAACGCCTTCTCCGCGGACAGCCATATACAGCGAATAGGACGAAACGGACAGGAAGAATACTATCTGTATGCCCAGAGTAATAAACCTGGCAGTCATGGGCTGATAGGTGCCGTCCTCCGAGAACCTGAAAACGACCGGTCTGAAAAAGTTGATGATCAGATTGATGATCTCATAAAGCAGTATGACCATGCCGACGCTTCTGATGATCCTGCTGAACAGCGAATTCTCATCCAGATACTCTGTGACATATCTGGACCAGAGCAGTACCGAGATGACCATAGACAGAAAATACAGGACCGTATCCGCATAGGTCAGGGTAATGAGTCTGTGCTCATAAAGAAATCCCCAGAGCACGTCAGACACATAATAGACTATAACACTGACCAGGAACTGTCTGTAAGATGAGCTCGCAGGCATGACTTCACGATAGTCATTCTTGATCAGCACGTCATAGTTGATGATGATATGTACAAGGATTGCAAGTATACCGAAACTTGAGTAAAACATAACAAAATAATTATATCATATGGTGCTCAAAAAATGATTTGACAATTATCATCTAAAGCGTTATTATATCACTTGCGTCTGACGATGCATGCGGAAGTGCTGGAACTGGCAGACAGGCTAGACTAAGGATCTAGTGTTGGAAACGACGTGTGGGTTCAAGTCCCATCTTCCGCACTACATGAAGACTAAGCAGAGATGCTTAGTCTTTTTTCATTATATCTATGCACCGATAGCTCATCAGTAAATTTCCTAGTGCAATAATCAAAAAATATGATAGAATAATATCGAACATCAGTTCTGAAAGGTGGACAAGAATATGCCTTCACTTAAAGGAAAAGAATATAAAAGATTTGAAGATATAAAACAGATTCGCAATGATGGTAGTGAATACTGGAGCGCCAGAGAACTTGCGCCTGTTTTGGAATACGCAAAATGGGATAATTTTCATAAGGTGATAAAGCGAGCAATGATTGCGTGTGAAAACGCCGGACACAGTATTTTAGACCAATTTCCTGAGGTCGGGAATTTGGTAGTAGGCGGTGTAGCTCCACGAGAAAAGGTTGATTATGAACTCACAAGATATGCTTGTTACCTTATTGTTCAGAACGGTGATCCCCGCAAGGAAGTGATTGCCTTAGGGCAGACGTATTTTGCAATACAGACTTACAGGCAAGAACTGGCAGATCACTTTAATCAATTGGACGAGGACCGCAGAAGACTCGTTGTCCGTGGAGATATTAAGCAATGGAATCAGCTTCTTGCTGAAACTGCTCATGATGCTGGAGTTATTACCAATGAAGAATTTGCCATCTTTCAGAATGCCGGATACATGGGGCTCTACGGTGGACTGGATGTCGACGATATTCATAATAGAAAAGGGTTGTCAATTAATCAGAAAATCCTTGACTACATGGGAAGCACCGAACTGATAGCAAATCTCTTCCGTATATCCCAAACAGAGGAAAAGCTACGCAAAGACCATATTCAGGGCGCTGAGAAGGCAACACAAACGCATTATGCTGTAGGGCGCGAAGTTAGAAATGCAATAGAAAAGATTGGCGGAACCATGCCGGAAGATCTTCCTACTCCTGAAAAAAGTATCCAGCAGATTGAAAATGAACAGATGGAACGCCTTCAGAAAAAGGCTAAAGCCGGCAAACTGATGTTAGATGAGTGAGGTACGAAGATGAAATATTCATACAAAGAAATGCCGGAACAGATGAAAGGAACATTTGGGGATTTTTCCCGTAACTTCGGATTTTCGTGGAAAGAATTTGTTGTTACAGTACCATCTCCGTTATTTCTTGTAACAACATATAAGGCAAACGGTCAGCCTAATGCCTGCATGCAGTCCTGGGCTACATTTACAAGCGCAGATCATGGTAATGGGTTTTATGCTATCCTTGCCAGCGTCAATAAAAACGGCCACTTATACACGAGTATCTCTGAAACCAAAGAAGCCGTTATCAATTTCATGTCGGCAGAATATCATGCCGCTTGTATGAGCACCATCAAGAACAATCAGTATGAGGAAGACGAGATCACAGCATCCGGGCTTACTGTAGAAAAGGGCTCTTGGGTTAATGCGCCACTGGTACAGGAATGCTTCATGAATCTTGAATGTAAGCTCAAATGGGAAAAGGAAATAGTTCCCGGTGATGACCATGCAATGCTTTGCCTTGAGGTGATCGGCCTTCATATCGATGAAAACCATTTACCTGACAGAACCGGAGAAAGCGGGATCCTATATAACATCCACTATCAGGTCAATCCCGAAAATGTAGGCAAAACCGCACATGATTACGCCGGAGTACTGCAAAAGAAAATTGATGTTATGGAGTATTAACCATAAAGAGGGGCGAACATGTACTGTCCTAGATGTGGTGAAAATATAAATGATGATTCTAGGTTCTGCAATAAATGTGGCTTGCAGTTATTCGAAGAACTTTCCACTGAAGAAACATATCAAAATACAAATGTGGAGCCACGTAAGAACCATTCTTGGCTATTATCTGCAATTGTTAAAGCAGTAATTGTTACTGTTGTGTTTTGTGGTATAGCTTGGTTCTTTCTTGATACTTCTGGTGGGATAAGTAGCGAAGATGACAGATACATAGATTTTGTAAAGAATGGAAGTCCAGAAGCATATCCTGATATCACATATGGCGAAGCTTTTAGTGATTTCTTCTCTAATTGCCATTGGCAATACTTCAAAGGCGATAACGAAACAGATGTTGTAGAATTTAGTGGTGATTGTCTTTATAGAGATGCAGAAGTTACAGTTACTTTGCAATTCATTTTGGATGTTGATGAAGGTACTTTTGAAGCTGGATATTTAGCTTTTAATGATGTTCCCCAAGTTGCATTGGTTGAATATGCACTAATCAATAAAGCATTTGAATCATATCGGTAAGAAGCCCTGGCTACACTTTGGGATACAGTAGAAAAGTAATGTGGCAAAAGTCCCCTTCTTTCTGAATTATTGGGAAGACTGGATACTTCAAGTTCCATCTTCCGCATAGGGTTTTATAGCACTTCATGATGTTTCATGGAGTGCTTTTTGTTCAACTGAGCGGTCTGCAGTTCATTCTTTACCACTGTCCTTTTTTATCAAATCTCATATCACCAAATACCGTTATAAATGCAGTCAGAAAATCTGTTATAAAACAGCATAGTTGCGTGATTCACGTAGAAAACTGCATGGTTATATGACCTTGAATTCCCATTATTTCAAATAGTACAATTAAATAATCATCGGTACAGTATTGATTTTGAGGAATAATATGTTTACTGCCATTGACTCTAAAAAAGTGAAAACAGGCATTGATTGCGCTAAAGATGATGAACAATACTTCTGTGAAATATGCGAAGGTGCTGTAATTCAGAAGAAACGCGGCAAAAAGAAGGCACCTCATTTTGCCCATAAAGTTGCAAATCCATACTGTGATAGCTGGCACTCTGATATGAGTGAATGGCATCACCAATGGCAGCAACAATTCCCTTCTGAGATGCGGGAAATAGTTATAGTAAAAGATGGTATTAAGCATCGAGCCGATATCCTGATTAATGATACCATCCTTGAATTCCAGCATAGTTATATTACCGCTGAGGAATATGAGAACAGGAATAACTTCTACAAAAATGCGGGCTACAAAGTGATATGGCTTTTTGATATTCAAGAATTCTTCCAAGAAAAGCAGATTACCTTTATCAAGACAGATTCCAAGCACGAATGCGATTGCTATAAATGGAGAAGATCTAAATCGCTTTTTCACGGGTACGATATTGAATCGTCAGATACAATTATATATTTTCAATTTGGTTCTGCAGAATGCGGTAAAAATGACATAAAACGTCTATTGAGATTTGATTCAGAAGGTTCATTTTCAACCGATAACAAAAATGCTTTTGACGTTCCCGGCTTCATTGCGTACGTTATCAATGGAATCCCCGACAATAACCATTTTGTCAATGAAAAACTGTATAAAGGGCCTTCTACAGTAAAGATCACTTCTAAAAACAATAAATACTGCTACCTTTGTTGCAAGTACCTCCATATTGATGATTTGATGCCAATCCGAAACTCTTTATTCCATATCTGTTACAAATGTATCGATTCAAAACATTTAGATTGGAGAGCATATAATAGTGGAACTGTATATCTTGGAAGAACCATCCCTGAAATTATCTCCTCATGTGATTATGATGTTATAGGTCTGACCAACATGAATAATGATTGTTCAGTAAAGATAGGTGCAAGCAAATTTCGAAATACGAATGACATCCGCATTTATGGATACCTTAAAAACAATAATCAGAAAAGCTATAGTTCAAATCGCGAAGAAATAATTGACGCGAACAAACCCATATGGGTCTTTCAATGGGGTAACCCACATTAGTCTTCGATTATCCACTGTCATAAATGATTTTTCCGTGTTCCTTTACAAAGTAGCTACTTCAAGTCCTGTCTTCTGCATTAAGTAATAGTTGACTCCTTTTTTAGATATATGATTGCTTACGGCGGAATGCTACAAGTCACAGACACCGGTTCTCGGTTTTGTAAATCAGCCAAAATATGTCCCCAGCTAGTAAGAGCGCCAATAAAACCATGTCGCTGGGTCATGTGATCAGTCCTGAATGATCCTAGACAGTCTGCCGGACCCGTAAGTGGTATGACCCAACCGACAGGGAAAACCAATAAAATCATCGCGTTGGGTCATAAACTGCAAATTCGAATTCGATTATCGGGAACATTTTGATAGAAGGGGTTAACCGGTCATCCGGCAAAGCCAGGCCCAGATGAGG
>CAJOID010000070.1:7206-15642 GCA_905234595.1 uncultured Lachnospiraceae bacterium
CCGCTGAAGAACTGTTTGATGAGTTCCTGCCTGCGTTCTTCGGATACATTTACCCCTTTTCCTTCCTTCACGGCACCTGCGGCCCTCATGACCTGTTCCATGGTATATTCACCGCCTGACCAGCCTTTGAAGTATTCTTTATTAGCGATAGAGAGTCCGTGATGTCCTGCGGGGAATACGTAGTGGGCAAACGGTATCTTCTTTTCCCTGAGTGCCATCGCGAAGAGATAACTGTTCTCAACCGGAACAAGCTCATCAACTTCCGTCTGCCATATGAAGCATGGCGGAGCATTATCGGGAACCTGCTTCTCCAGAGAGTAGTACTCAAGTTCCTCTTCCGTCGGATCGGGGCCGAGCAGCGCCCTGATCGAATCGGCATGTGTGTACTCACCCGATGTGATCACCGGGTATGAAAGAATTGCCCCGTCAGGTCTGTTGGATATCTTATCAAGCCCGGGATCGGGATCTGTCACATCATCAAAATGTACCGCCAGGCTTGCGCACACATGCCCGCCTGCGGAGAATCCAATGATGAACAGTTTCCTTCCGTCGACGTTATATTTTGCCGCATTGTGCCTGATGAACCTGACAGCTCTGGATATATCCTTAAGCGGCTGGTCCTTAAGAGGAACAGACATCGTGATATCCGTGGTATAGCTTAAGACGAACACGTTCATCCCGCGGTCGTAGAACTCCTTCGCCGGCAGTTCACCCTCATGCGGCACTACCATGCAGTATCCGCCGCCCGGTACCACGAGCATGCAGTCACGTTTCTCGTCATCATTGTGGATATAGGCAAACACATTCGGAGTAAATCCGTATGCTGCCTCATATGTATACTCTCCGTCCTTCCATATGTTCTCACGGAATATACGCATTTCCGGTGCGGGCATGCCTTTTACTTCATACTCGTCATCGGGATAATCAGGCTCCCATTTATCGATGTCATCCTTCGCAACTGCCGCCTCAAGTACCGCATAATATGCTTCTTTGGCTTCGCACTTGCCTGAGAAAAGCAAAGGATGGCTGGTCTCTCTCCTGAATCCCGTAAGCCAGCTGTCCTCGTCGAGCAGGTTCCAGAATGTTACGGAAGTGATATTCGCCTTGCCCGATTTCTTCGCTTCCAGATATATCCTGAAAAACTCCCTGTATCTCTCCGCCAGAGCATGCATGGACTCATCGGACGGATCGGCATTGTGCATATCAAGCTCCGTGACATGGATCTGCAGACCGAGTGCTCCGTACATCTCAAGTGCGGTCCGGTAAGCATCTGGTCCGGGATGATCCATCAGCAGATGCGACTGAAGACCCATGCCGTCTACGATTTTAAGCTCCATCATGGGTTTTAACACATGCTCTATGATGAAGTCCCGCTTCCACTCCTGTGATGTCTCGTAATCATTGTAAAAGAGTGCCACATCGGGATCCGCGTACTTGCGGGCATATTCGAAAGCTTTAATAAAGAAATCCTCTCCGACGGTCTTCGTCCACAATGAGTGTCTGAATCCGCCGTCATCCACGATCTCATTGACCACATCCCATGCATATATGACGCCGGGATAATCGCTCTGTACAAACTTAAGCACACCGCGGATATAGCTCTCAAGTCTCGCGAGCATGGTCTCCCTGTCCGCAAAGGGATAGTTCTCGTTGTAATGCTCACAGAAGAACCACTTGGGCGTCTGATTATGCCATACGAGGGTATGGCCACGCATGGATATGCCGTGTGACCGGGCAAAGTCCAGATACGGTCTCGCATGATCAAAGTTAAGTGCCGGAGCCAGATCATATCTGTCCGGATCGGCCTTACATTCGTCCCTGTCCAGAAAATACATCGGCTTCATGCTGTTCTCACAGGTAAAGCTGTTATACTGCGCACACAGGAGTTTCATATGTGCCGGGGTATTCAGGTTTTTACGGGATATAGCCGCTCCGATCCTGAAATAAGGTTCATAAGCAGTCTTTAGATTCATTCGTTTCCTCCAGCGTTTTTACGCATTCTTCTCAACTATGATAGTGACAGGGCCGTCATTGACCGAATCAACCTGCATATCCGCACCGAACTCTCCTGTCTCAACCCTAAAGCCCCTTGATGCACACTCTTTTATCACCAGTTCATACAGCGGTATGGCTTTGTCCGGACGCGCGGCATCGGAGAATCCCGGTCTGCGCGATGAGATGTCGGCATAAAGTGTAAACTGACTGACGATGAGGATCTCCGCTCCCGCATCCGTGGGATTCACATTCATCCTGCCGTCCGCATCCTCGAACACTCTGAGGCCGCAGATCCTGTCCGCTACCCAGCGGGCGATATCCTCCGTGTCATCCTTATGTACTCCGAGCAGGACCAGGAATCCCGGTCCTATACTGCCTTTTATCTGTCCGTCTATCGTGACGGAAGCCTCCTTCACTCTCGTTACTACAGCACGCATATTTCATCTCCGAATTAAAAATACTGTTCAACAGTTTCCGGTATAAACATATTCAAGTTTCTCACGGGCGACGTCGGCCAGATGATATATAAGCCCTATATCTGTCGGGCCGCGGTCGGTCATATGGAATTTTGGGAAATACCTTGAGATATGAAGCGGTATCCCAGATCCGGTGATGTGCCCCTCCGCGTCAGTCAAACCTGCGATCCAGGAGCTTATCTCTCTCATCTCATCCTCGCTGTCATTCTCTCCGGGTATGATAAGTGTGGTCAGTTCCACATGACAGTACTTCACGGCTTCCGATATGAAGTCCATGACCATGGATCTGTTACCGCCGAGCATGTCATTATAGAAGCTGTCGGTGAATCCTTTTAGATCTATATTCATCGCATCGATATACGGAATGATCTCCTCCAAAACACTCAGGCCGGCGCACCCGTTGGATACGATCACATTGTACATTCCGGCTTCATGCACCAGCTTCGCGGTATCCCGTACATATTCATATCCGATCAGAGGCTCGTTATATGTATAGGCCACGCCGATATTTCCGTGAGGCACATACTCAGCTGCCAGTCCGCAGAGTTCCTCCGGAGTCATCGTGCGCGCACGGTTCTCCCACAGACGCACTTCCTCACCCCACGAGATATCACTGTTCTGGCAAAAAGGACAGCGGAGATTACATCCGTATGATCCCACGGACAGGATCATGCTTCCCGGATGAAATCTGTTCAAGGGTTTCTTTTCGACCGGATCGAGCGCCAGGCCTGTGATGCGTCCGTAATTGGATGCACGGACTATCCCTCCTGCGCAGATACGTCCCCCGCAGAACCCCCTCTGACCTTCGGATATCTCACAATGTCTGAAACAGACCTCACATCTCGCCACCGTCACACCCTGCCGCGAAACGCTGCCGGATCAATAGTGCCTTATCACTTCGAACCTCTGCAGCTTATATTTCTCATGCTCGCCGATACCGCCCTTACGTCTCGCGATATCGATCTGCTGCCCCACGGAATCCACTCCGTCCAGATCGGGCAGCAGAAGTCCTCTCTTATAGCCGGATGTCACGATCACACCGTAACGCTTAACATCCAGTTCATCGGGTGAATCGATATCCTCGGGATCACCCAGTATATCCACATTTATATCCAGCCACTTGAGCTCATCTTTTGTGATCGGATCGAACCTCGGATCCTTCGTCGAGGCGCTGATCGCATTATTGATGATCTCCTGCGCTACGCTGTCTGTCGTAGCCATTATGGTACCTATACAACCTCTGAGAGCCCCATGCTTATGTATGGATACGAACGCTCCGGCCTGTCTGCCGGTCATCTCATCCGGAAGATCCGGCGGCACATCTATGATGCGGCCATCCGATATATAACTTTCGATTGTTTTACGCGCCAGACGTACATATGCATCCGAATTATTCTTTTTCTCAGTCAGTTCACGTTCCATCCTGTCTAACCTGATATCCAGAAATCTCCTGCCGTCATCCTCACCCTCGGGATAAAAGGAACATATCCCGTAGCCGACACCGGTCACATCCTGATGTGAGTACTTATGCACACGTACCGCACAACCGTCCAGCGCCCCGGCCATGATCACGAAGGATCTGTGACCGCACTCGGCGGCACGCTCGCAGAACGTGTCATCGAAGTCAAAGAGCTCATCAAATGCCCCACGTCCGCATACATCCATGATGCGCTCATCATACTGCGGACCCTCGGGGGCATATCCGTACGGTCCGTATTCCTGAAGCTTATGCGACAGGTCTCCGCTCGCCACATATACCGCACGACGTCCTGTATCCTCCACGGCCTCTTTTATGATCTGACCGAGCCTGTAGTGATCGGTCAGTGGAAGTCCCGAAAGCCCTACACGCACTATCTTACATGACGGGAGCACACGTCTGATGAAATACAGCGGGACCATCGTCCCGTGATCGAGTTCTCTGTCACGTTCTCCCATGGTACCCGTCGGAAAAGAGTACTTATATGCGAGGTCTCCGATCTTTTCAACGAGCCCCGTATCGTATTCCTCATCAAACTTAACCTGCGGCGCCCTGAAGCCGGCAAACGATCCTCTGGCTCCGCGCCCCGGAGAAATATGGAAGTAGTCCGCATACATGGTCGCATGCGGACTGGATATGATGATCGTATCGGGATCAAGCTTTGCTATCTCACCTGCCACGCTTTCATATGACCTCGTGGTCAGTTCTATCTCTTTCTCACCGCCGCGTCCAACCTCGGGTACGATGAGCGGCGGATGCGGAACCATGTATGCAGCCAGTATCGACATAAGTCACCTCATTTCCGAACTCGGTTAACAACAATTTTACCATACATAAAACAGGGTGGTATATACCACCCCATCAAACTATCGTTTTACTCCTCCCAGAACAGGTCGTTGAGAGTCAGATCCAGTGCTTTGCAGATCGAAATGCACAGGTTTATGGTCGGATTGTAGTCTCCCTTCTCTATAGCACTCATGGTCTGTCTGGACACGCCGCAGATCTTCGCCAGATCCTCCTGGGAGAGGTCCTTGCCCGCACGGGCTGCTTTAAGTTTAAGATTCTTCATAGTATCAGCCCTCCTTTTCATCCAGCTTGTCAGCAATGTATCTGATCAGCATGATCACAAGCAGAACCGCAAACATGGCCAGAACGAGAACGTTATACAGCGGAAGTGAGTCTGAAGGATCTGCATTTATACTGAAACGTCCGGAAATGATACCGGATGCTATGGGTATGATATTTAAAAAGATGGCGAGAGCAAAAATGATCGCGTATCTCTTGGGATCATTGTTCATCCCCCAGTAAACTCCGTTCCAGACAGCATATCCGCACATAACCGTGATGCCGACGATGATGTCTGCAAAAAAGACCGCAAAACCGGGGATTGGAAATGATATTTCTGCCATCGACATGAGCGACTCGATTGCCAGCAGCCCAACCATCGTGTAGAATCCGAACACATATCCCTTGTTCTTGATCGCCGTCTGGCGCTCATCATATTCGGTCTTGACCTTCTTATCCTTATTTGCGAACTTAAGCAGTACGATAACCAGTATGATACCTACCATAAGTCCTGCCACCATACCCATTGACATTGCCATTGATCTTTCCATTCTTTTATCCTCCTGTTATCTGTTGTCCTTATCTGTCTTCGCCGCCGTGAAGCTTCCCGGCATATCTGCAGACTCCGAACATGTTGATGATCTGCGCCGCTACTATACATGCCATTGCGATCGTGAGGCAGTCACGTCCTACCGCGAAGATATCGATCATTATAAGTACCAATCCTGTTACGGCCAGAAGTGTCATTACGACATACAGTACTCTGATGCTTACGGGAGCTTTTCTTAATTCTTCAAAACTGATCCTGTTGATTCCACACATTTTCTTTTCCTCTTTTCTTTTTTCTGACGAAACCCTGATCGGAGGTTTCTCGACTTAGGTTATAAAAAAAGGAGACGTCTATGCCCTTCATGAGCATATAATAACGTCTCCATAGAATAATGTCAAGTATATTTTACAAAAATCTTTTCTGAAATGATTTTTGTCGTGAAATACACCGTTTATGTAATGCAATTATGAGATTTAAAACTTCCCGGGATAATCTGTGCCGGTATCGCGTCTGTACGCATCCAGAAGTTCCTCCGGCCTTTCTTCCATATCCAGCATGGTCACAAATGCAGTGAGCAGCATCCTGTCGGGATTATCACGCTCGGGCCTCACCGTATCCATGCCTGCCTTGAACCGGTCGATCTGCCAGACCATGATGTCGACTATGGTCACTCCGTCTATCGAATATGTACATGCGAAGTCCTGAGTGAGCATATAGTTCACATATTCACCGTATACGCCGTCAGACTGCATAAGCCTGTCCCAGAACGTATCCGCATACTCCCGCGTCTCACCGGCGCACTCGCACAGGGCATATGCCCATTCATGCGCTGCTTCCGTGATCTGCGGATCATGTATATCCGTAACCATATGTCCGGTATCTGTCATAGATGATCCCCCTCAGCCGGTACGATCCGCCTAAGCCTCTTCTTCATCCGGTATCTTCGCTCCGGCGAGTATCTTGAGTTCCTCAGGTGTCAGCTTCATCACGTAAGCTATCTCTCCTACTCTCAATTCATCGGGAACATATCCGTCATCCGTTTTATAAGCTTCCTTTAATTCCTCGCACTCGGCCAGAGCGGTCTCCTCGTCTATGAGCGGACGAAGCTCCACCTCGTGCTTCTCCACGGGTATATAAGCCACATGAGTCTTATCATAATAGGATTTAAGCACATAGTACGGTACCGGAGTCATGTTCTTATCAGCTGACAGTTTCGTTATGTCCGATACTATGCAAAGCCCCATGGTGGAACTGTATATTATGTCTTTCTTTGCGTACGCGCTTTTTATCTCTTCCATAACCATGATTATAACATAAAACGGACCGGCCATAACTGACCGGTCCGATAAAAAATCTGTTTTGGATTTAGTACATTCCGCCCATTCCTGCGCCGCCTGCGGGCATCGGAGGTTCGGGCTCCTTGATGGTAGCTACTACCGACTCCGTGGTCAGCAGTGTACTTGCCACGCTTGTAGCGTTCTGAAGTGCGCTTCTTGTAACCTTGGCAGGATCCAGGATACCTGCTTCGACCATATTTACATAGTCATCCTTGAGTGCATCGTATCCGACACCTTCAGCAGACTCGCGTACCTTATTGACGATAACGCTGCCTTCCTGGCCTGCATTGGCTGCGATCGTGTACAGAGGTGCTTCCAGAGCCTTGAGGATGATATTGACACCTGTCTTCTCATCGCCTTCAAGACCATCGGCAACCTTGGCAACAGCCTTGGCTGCGTGGATGTATGCGGATCCGCCGCCGAAGATGATACCCTCTTCTACAGCTGCCTTGGTAGCAGCGAGTGCATCCTCGATACGGAGCTTCTTCTCTTTCATCTCTGTCTCGGTAGCAGCACCTACTCTGATGACTCCTACACCGCCCGAGAGCTTAGCCAGTCTCTCCTGCAGCTTCTCTTTATCAAAGTCTGAAGTGGTCTCCTCGATCTGCTTCTTGATCTGACCGATACGTGCCTGTATAGCTGCCTTGTCGCCTTCACCGTCAACGATGATGGTGTTCTCCTTGGCAACCTTAACGGACTTAGCGTGTCCGAGCTGATCCAGCGTAGCTTCCTTCAGTTCAAGGCCGAGTTCGGAAGATATTACCTGTCCACCTGTCAGGATAGCGATATCCTCAAGCATGGCCTTACGTCTGTCACCGTATCCGGGAGCCTTAACAGCTACTACGTTGAATGTACCGCGCAGTTTGTTAACGATCAGGGTGGTCAGAGCCTCACCCTCTACATCCTCAGCGATGATCAGAAGCTTCTTACCGGACTGAACTACCTGCTCAAGCAGAGGCAGTATCTCATGGATATTGGAGATCTTCTTATCGGTGATTAGGATAAGGGGTTCATCCAGAGTGGCTTCCATCTTATCCATATCTGTAGCCATGTATGCTGAGATGTATCCTCTGTCGAACTGCATACCTTCTACCAGGTCAAGCTCTGTGAGCATGGTCTTGGACTCTTCTATGGTAATGACGCCATCGTTGGATACCTTCTCCATAGCGTCTGCTACGAGCTGTCCTACTTCATCATCGCCCGCGGATATAGCAGCTACTCTTGCGATATGCTCTTTGCCGTTTACGGGAGAGCTCATCTTGCCGATGGCCTCTACTGCAGCGTCGGTAGCCTTCTTCATACCCTTGCGCAGGATGATCGGGTTAGCGCCTGCAGCCAGGTTCTTCATACCTTCAGTGATCATTGCCTGTGCGAGTACTGTAGCGGTAGTTGTACCGTCACCTGCTACGTCGTTGGTCTTGGTTGCAACTTCCTTGACAAGCTGAGCACCCATATTCTCGAATGCATCGGGAAGCTCGATCTCTTTTGCAATAGTCACACCATCGTTAGTGATGAGGGGTGCGCCATAGCTCTTGT
>CAJOID010000071.1:0-4893 GCA_905234595.1 uncultured Lachnospiraceae bacterium
GTTAGTGATGAGGGGTGCGCCATAGCTCTTGTCAAGCACCACGTTTCTTCCTTTGGGTCCAAGTGTTACACGGACTGTATCTGCTAACTGATTTACACCGGATTCGAGAGCTTCACGAGCCTCTGCACCGTATTTGATCTCTTTTGCCATGATTAATAAACCTCCTAATGCTGATTATTGAATGACAGCGAGTATATCGCTCTGCTTAACGATGATGAATTCTTCCTCATCGATCTTGACTTCGGTTCCCGAATACTTGGAAAAGATCACGTTGTCGCCAACCTTAACCTGCATGGCTACTTCCTTACCGTCTACCATTCCGCCGGGGCCGACTGCTATAACTTCTGCCTGCTGGGGTTTCTCCTTATTCTGGCCGGGCAGAACGATGCCTGACTTGGTTGTCTCCTCAGCTATCAGCTGCTTTAACACAACTCTGTCGCCTAATGGATTTAATTTCATTTCAGTGCCTCCTTAAATTTTGATCTGAACTGTCTGTCTGTTATTCATCACCCTCAAGGCTTATTAGCACTCTATCGTGGTGATTGCTAACAACTAAATCGTATTATACTACCCATTTTTTTAGATTTCCACTACTTTATACTTTTTTTATAAGTCTTTTCCGATTTGTTATTTTTTTCGTTTTTTAGCGTATATAATGGTATAATCTATGTGTTCGCCCAGGCGAAGATCATAAGCATATATAAGGATTGGAGACACGATATGAAATACTTCGGAACGGACGGCTTCAGAGGCCGTATCAATAAAGACCTGACAGTGGAGCATGCTCTCAAGATAGGTCAGTACATAGGATGGTACTTCTCTAAGGACGGCACCCCTGCCAGTATAGTCATAGGTAAAGATACCCGCCGTTCCAGTTATATGCTCGAGTACGGACTCTGCGCAGGCATCACATCATCGGGCGCGGATGCATATATCATGCATGTCACTACCACTCCGAGCGTATCCTATATAGCCAAGCGTGAGAAGTTTAACTGCGGCATCATGATCACCGCCAGTCATAATCCCTATCATGACAACGGCATCAAGATCATCGATTCCGACGGTAATAAGATGAATGAGGAATTTCTGCAGGAGATCGAGGATTACATCGACGGCATCAGAACCATCCCCGTCAGCGAAGAGACAGGACGATGCATCGACTACCTCTCCGGCCGTAACTCATACATAGGTCATCTCGCATCCATCCCCGAGAACAGCTTCAGAGGTTATAAGATCGGTCTTGACTGTGCCAACGGTGCCGCATGGTCTATCGCCAAGAACGTGTTCGCCATGCTCGGTGCCGATACATATATGATATCCGACAATCCCGATGGTAAGAACATCAACCGCGGATGCGGTTCCACTCATATAGAAGCTCTTCAGAATTTTGTCGTTGAAAAGGGACTCGACATCGGATTCGCTTTTGACGGTGATGCCGACAGATGTATCGCCGTAAATGAAAAAGGCGAAGTGATGGACGGTGATACCATCATCTATATGATAGCCTGCTTGCTCAAAGAACAGGGCAAGCTCACCGGTAACAAGGCTGTCATCACGGTCATGAGTAATCTCGGCCTCATCAATGCACTTAAAGCCAATGATATAGGCGTGGTCATAACGGATGTCGGTGACAAATACGTATCGGCAGAGATCGCCGAGCACGGATATCAGGTCGGCGGTGAGCAGTCCGGTCATATCATCATATCCAAATATGCCAACACCGGAGACGGTATACTGACAGCTATCATAGTGACCGAGATACTGGTAAACAAAAAGAATTTCGCTTCCGCTCTCCCTCTCGGACTCAAGATACTGCCTCAGAAGCTCGTGAACATTGCTGTTACGGATAAGGACCGCATCATGAGCGATCCGAAGATCACAGAATACATAGAGGAAACTAACAAGAAACTCGACGGTTCGGGACGTCTGCTGCTTCGTAAGTCCGGTACCGAGCCGCTGATCCGTATCATGGCAGAAGCCGCAACCGAAGCCGATTGCGATAAGATCATCGAAGAAGCACGTGCAGTCGTCGAAAGCGTATAAACACGATTTAAAAGGGGCAGCCGGTGAGGCTGCCCCGTATTATTATTTTCCTATCCTTGCCTGATACTCCGGAGAGTTCTTGATCTCGAGTTTATTCTCGAACATCAGATACTCGGCATCGGATATCTTATCTTCTATCGTCTCCTCGACGTTTTCTTTATACGCGAGTCCGCATGCAATGGATGGTGTCAGATACTGATCCTCGAAACTGTCGCATGCCGACCGGATGCGGTTTACATAATCTTCCGCCTCTCCATCCTCGGGCATCGGTATCAGTATTACAAATACATCTCCGTCGGTACGGCCGATCACATATTCATCCTTGGCCTCGGCCTTCAGTATGTCAGCGATCACTTTGATGAGTCTGTCGCTGCCTTCGTCTCCGTAATTATCGTTCGCTATCTTCCAGTCGTTGATATTCACCTCGATGACAGCTACGGGAGCCACCTCCGATCTGTCGATGATAGATGCTCTCTTATCGAAATACGATTTATTGAATACGCCTGTCAGGGGATCGTCCTTTTCGTGATCCATACGTGCTCTGACGGAATCCCTGACTCTGCTCTCCAGCTCGTCTATATAGATGAATGCTTCCCTGTATCTGTACGACTGTTCACCGAGGTAGGATAACACACCTACCAGATCATCTATGAGTTCCAGCACTTCCGCACGTCTGTCGGCGGGTATGGATTCTTCTTTTACATAGAGATGGGCTATGGTCCTGTCCTGTACCCTGATCTTGCGTCCCGGATTGCCTACCACATCGATCTCGAAATGTGAGAAATCCCCGCATACCAGTGCCTTCTCACCGTGTCTGTCGGTCAGCATGAGTTCTGCGCCCGTATGTCTCGCCAGGTGTTTGATCAGCCCCATCACTTCCTGCTCATCATAGAGAGTCTCCAGGCTGTAGTTCTTGATATTGTCAGATAGTCTGGTGTCAAAAGACAATGTGTTATATGCCATATATCCCCCCTATGTACTTATTCTTCGAGCTGAGCAATCGCGTTGTTGTTCGCATCCCTGACAACTACCTCTCCGTCGATATTGGATACGAATTTGCCAAACTGATTATAACCGTAATGCTTCGGATCGAACCCGTCAAATTTCTCATGTACCTTATTTGAGAGTTCACCCATCTCATACGGTTTCTGGAAAAGCAGGCTGCGGATGAACTGATTGATCTCAAGTTCCTCAATATCGGGCTGTTTCATCGTCACGTAGACGGTACTGTCCTCCTGTACCACCTGGAAGTCCTTCATGCTCTCTATAAACTTACGGATAGTGGTGAATCCGTAGTTACGTTCATCGAAATCGGAGAACTGTCTCTGAAGTGTGGATTTGATACCGCCGAGTCCCGCCTTTTCATCCTTCTGTACCAGGTTCATGACTGAATTGCGGATCTCCTCGATGGGAGTGATGTTGCCCTTATCCTCATCCTCTTCATATACATTACCGGACTTCCTGCCCTTTTTCTGATTAGCGGGTCTGGTATCCACGGTATCAAGATCGTCAGAGAATATCTTCTCGAGATTCTTAAACTCGGTACAGGCAGCCTTGAGTGTCTTGGAGGCATTGCTCGAGCCCATGCCTATAACCTCATATCCCGCTTCACACAGACGGTTGACCAGACGTGTATAGTCGGAATCATTGGACACTATACAGAAGCCGTCTACAGACTTGTTATACAGGATATCCATCGCGTCGATGACCAGCATGATGTCCGCCGCGTTCTTGTACTTCGAGTAGTGCGGCTGCTGGATCGGAACTATGGCATATTCAAGCGCCCTGCGGTTCCATTCCTTCATCGTGGATGATGTGAAATCACCGTACATGCGCTTGTAAGTTACGTTGCCGTATGTCTTAAGTTCGTTAAGTATATCTGTCAGATATTTGATATCTGCGTTCTCCGCGTCTATCAGGAGAGCGTATTTCTTTTCCATATAGATCTCACTTTCGGTAGAATTTAATAACTAATTAAGTATAACAAAAAAACACGTATCAGTCGAAGTCCAGTTCAACAGGGCAGTGATCCGAGCCGGTAATATCGGTGTGGATCTTCGCATCCCTGATCCTGTCCTTCATATCGTCGGACGTTATAAAATAATCGATACGCCACCCCGCGTTCCTGCTCCTCGCCTGGAAACGGTATGACCACCAGGAATATATGTCCCCGGTATCGGGATACAGGAATCTGAAAGTGTCGATATATCCGGCGCCCAGAAGCGTGGTCATACACGCCCTCTCCTCGTCGGTGAAGCCGGCATTATGATGATTGGATGAAGGATTCTTCAGATCGATCTCCTGATGTGCGACGTTTAAGTCACCGCAGAGGATCACACTCTTTTGCGCTTTGAGGCTGTTCAGGTATTTGAGAAAAGCCTCTTCCCATGTCATACGGTAATCAAGCCTGGCAAGCTCGTTCTGGGAGTTGGGAGTATAGCAGCATACGAGAAAATGATCGGGATATTCCAGAGTGATCACTCTTCCCTCGTGATCATGCTCTTCCACTCCGATCCCGTAAGTTACATTAATCGGCTTATGCTTCGTGAAGACCGCTGTTCCGGAGTATCCCTTTTTCTCGGCATAGTTCCAGTACTGCTCATATCCGGGGAGATCAAGGTCTATCTGCCCTTCCTGAAGCTTGGTCTCCTGCAGGCAGAACGCATCCGCATCCAGAGAATCAAACACTTCCATGAAGTTCTTACCCATCACGGCGCGCAGGCCGTTGACGTTCCATGATATGTATTTCATATGTATGCTCCTTATAGTTACTGAGTCAGTTCCCGCCTGAGTTTCTGTCTGGCTCTCTGAAGTGCATTATCCGCAGACTTCGGTTCCATGGAGAGGATC
>CAJOID010000071.1:4902-13140 GCA_905234595.1 uncultured Lachnospiraceae bacterium
GATGTGGTAAGGCCCGCCACATGAAGTCTGAACACGTCTCTCTCGGAATCCGTCAGTATCGTGTCCACGAGGTGGTTGATCTCATCCGCGGTCTCCTGACTGATAAAAGCACTCTCCGGCTCTGCGGTAGTCTCATCGGGCAGTTCGTCTATGAGTGATGAGTTGTCCTCGCCGTCATCCGTAGTCCGTCCGGCCGTCAGCGACACATAGTCATTGAGCGGCAGATTCTTGAGCCTTGCGGACGACTGTATCGCATTGTATATCTGTCTGGATACACACAGATCTGCGAAAGTGGCGAAGCTCGCATCCCGGCCGAAATCATAGTCCCTCACGGCTTTGACCAGTCCTATCATACCCTCCTGGATCAGATCCTGCACGTCACCGCCGAGGATATACATTTTGGATGCCTTGGCCCGCACGAGATTCTTATAGCGGTCCATGATGACCTCTACGGAATCCGTGTCACCCTCGCGGTATGAGGCTATATACTGTTCGTCGGTGAGATTGGCTGACTGCGCCGTACGTCCTTTACTCATAGATATGAGTATATCATATATTTCATCATATAGATGTCACTTAACGATCTCGCGGAGAAGGTCGGGGTATCCAACGTCAATCTGTCCAATCCAGTATCTTCACCAGTGCTTCATGTGCAATCCTGAATCCCTCATAACCGCTCACGACCTCCCCGGACTCATTGAGCGGAGTAACATTGCTCCGCTCCAGGCTTGCGAAGCCCTTAAAGCCAAACAGATGCGGCTCTATTGACAGATAGCCGTCGAATCCGCCATCGAAGAGATCCTTTAATATCTCCTCCACATGACCGTCTCCATAGCCTGAAGGAACCACTGTTCCGCTGCCGGATCTGGCATCTTTCACATGGATGTATGCGATATGATCCTTCAGCATCTCATAGGCTTCGAGCGTATCCTGGCCGGCTTGTACGAAATTTGCAAAATCAAATATCGCTTTGAAATGATCACATGCAAAGTTTTTCATCAGATCAAGACATTCCGGTGCTTTCTCACCGTAGATGTCCTTTTCGTTCTCATGAAGAAAGACCACATCTCCTGCCACGGCCTCATCCACAAACATTCCAATGCGTTCAAATACGCGGTCTCTGTAATCCCGTCTGTCTGCATCAGATGAAGGCATATAGAAGCTGAACATACGCAGGTTACGCGTGCCCATCATATGAGCCACCTCTATAGCGCGCTTGAACTCCTCGAAATGCTTCTCAAAAGGTTCGTCAATGCCGATCTTACCCAGAGGAGTTCCCATCGCCGACAACGATATGCCGGCATCATCCAGCCTGGCTCGTATCTCTTTTATCTTTTCATCCGTGTGATAGATCAGATTATTGCCGTCAACTCCTCTCATCTCCACATAATGTATGTCAAGCTTTCGCAGGCTTTCGATCTGTGTTGCCAGATCATCCGCTATCTCATCTGCAAATCCCGATATCTTATATTCTCTGCTCATATTTATCCTTTCCGACTCCTGATCTTAATATGTGCCCTCAGTATCAAACACCACACCCGTGCCTGTCTTTGCTTTCGATGCCGCCCTTCTCCTGTTCAGTTCCTCAAGGAAGAGATTCTCATCAAAAGGTATATCTATCGTCTTATCCAGCCATGATGACAGATACATTGCGTTGGACAGGATGAGTCCGTTTATTCCCTCAGTGCCTTCCGCCACAAGTTGTCCTCCGTGGAGTATCCTGTCCGTAAAAGCCTTGAACACTCCGGCATGCTGCTCATTAAGACCGTCGGTCTCCACTTCGATACGAGTGATCTCCGGTTTGGCGAACCCGTTTGGAGAAGCCTTGCAAAATGTCCTCTCATTTTCCGAAAGCCTGTCGTATATCAGCTTACCGTCTTCGCACACGATCTTGCCCATTTCAAATGTGAGTTCCAGGCGGTTTGTCCCCGGTGCATCTCCTGTGGTCGTAACAAATACTCCGGTCGCTCCGTTTGCATACTCCAGATACGCTGTCACATCGTCTTCGACTTCGATGTCATGCCACTTCGCCTCATGGCAGAATGCTCTGACCCTTACCGGCATCCCGCACAGCCACTGCAGGAGATCCAGCTGGTGCGGACACTGGTTTAAGAGTACTCCTCCGCCCTCACCGGCCCAGGTCGCCTTCCATCCGGCGGCATCGTAGTATGCCTGTGTACGGTACCAGTCGGTGATGATCCAGTTGACTCTCTTCAGCTCGCCCAGCTCGCCGCTCTGTATCATCTCATGGAGCCTGCGGTATACACAGTTGGTCCGCTGATTGAGCATGATAGCAAATACCCTGTCGCTTCGTGCTGCAACCCCGTTCATCTCGCGTACCTGCGCCGTATATACTCCGGCCGGTTTCTCGATCAGAACATGCAGTCCGTGCTCCAGTGCGTATATCGCATAAGCAGGATGCTCGTAATGCGCTGTAGCGATCAGTACGGCATCACATTTTCCGGAACGGATCAGTTCCTTTCCATCCGGGAATATACTGATGTCTCCGGGGAAATGCTCTTCGGCATATTCGAGTCTTTGCTCACTGACATCCGCTACTGCGGTCAGACGAAGTCCCGGGATATCTCCCTTTAATATGCTGTTGGCATGATTGGTTCCCATTCCGCCAATGCCGATGATACCCAGTCTTACTTCTTCCATAGATTTCTCCTTTCTCGGGGGATCATTGATCTCTATGATCAGATTGTATTCTCCGGCAGAAAAGAATAATATGTATATATAATACTAATTTTATGTACTTTTACGACCTTGTATGGAAACCCTTTTATTTTTTCCGCTCGATTCACCATATCACGCAGCCTATCGATGCAATGCGCCCGAGGATCCCGTCGGACCTCACAGTCACAACGGAGCCGAGCTGTACCTGACGCTGACGCCTCTGCCCGACGTGCTGATAGAGGACCGCGTATTCGCCGTGTCTGAGTATACGCTGATCATCATCCCACCATTCTGCGTGCACCAGCTCTATCACGAGAGTGGCGTATGCTATGAGAGGTACGTGCTCAATATCACCGATTCATGGTTGAGAAATATATTCGGAGCAGACGCAGGCATCCCTTCAGCCCTGCTTAATAAAGGGACACCGATGCTCATAGATCTGAAAGAGAAAAAAGGTGAAAATCCGGGATGCACAGTGGCGGCAGACCGGATCATATCCCTTCTTAATGATCTGTCATCCCGCACGGGCCGCTTGTCTCCGGAGGCACTGACAGTATTTTTCACTCTGATATCGGAGATCACTGCACTGGCCGATCATGCAAGCTCACATCATCCAGCTCTGCCGGTCACGGAATCCCAGAAAAAAGTAAATGAGATCATATCCTATATCCAGGATAATATAAAGAACGATCTGACAGTAAAAGAGCTGGCGGACCACTTCCACCTGCACCCGGACTATCTGTCGCGTCTGTTCAGACAACACGCCCACATGCCGCCGGGACGGTATATTGACCTGCAGAGAAATGCCTGTGCGCAGGAACTGCTGCGACAGGGAATGAGCGTATCCGCAGTATCGGAAAAACTGGGATACTCAAGTTATGCATATTTCTTCAGGAATTTTCAGAAGATAGCGGGGATATCCCCGGCGAGATACAGGACCCGGTATGCTCATACAGACAGCTGATACGCATACGGGTCCGACTGATCAGAGCAGACGCATCACTTAGCCGTCATCCTCTGTCTGACGATCTCATATGCCAGCACGCCTGCTGCCACGGAAGCATTCAGAGAATCTATATCACCCTTCATGGGGATGGATGCGACATAGTCGCATTTAGACTTGACCAGACGGCCTACGCCATCACCTTCGGATCCTATTACCAGCCCCATCGGCCCGGTCAGATTCAGGTTGTACATGACCTCACCGCCCATATCGGCGCATGCAAACCACAGCCCCTCTTTCTTAAGATCTTCTATACACTGGCCGATATTCGTCACACGAGCAACCGGAGTATAACTGAGAGCACCCGCTGATGCTCTGGCTACCGCGGCAGTCAGTCCCACCGCTCTGTCCTTCGGTATGATCACACCGTGCGCGCCTGCCTGATTGGCAGTCCTGATGATCGCGCCGAGGTTATGCGGATCTTCTATCCCGTCCAGCAGAATGATGAACGGATCTTCCTGTTTTTCACGTGCACGGGCAAGTATATCCTCCACTGTCGAATATTCATAACTTGCTCCGTATGCGATCACACCCTGATGCTTACCCGTGGATGACATCTGATCCAGGCGATCCTTGGAAACATATTTCACATATATGTCACGCTTCTTTGCTTCTCTGCGTATGGTTGACATCGGTCCGTCCTGGCATCCGTCCAGTATGAACAGCTTATCGATCGGCGTCCCCGCACGCATCGCTTCTATAACGGCATTCCTGCCTTCAATGGTTAATTCTCTGGGTTCCATAGTTTTTCCCTGTTATTCGTTTTGAGAGATTGTGAGCTGATCTCCCATTCCCAGTTTCATCAGTTCGACTAGGCGGTCGTGGCGGCCTTCGAGATACAGATAACCGATCAGGGCTTCTAAGCCGGTGGCCTTGCGATAGGCTATGATCGAAGCGTTCTTGGCCTTAGATGTGTTGTTGGCATTGCGTCCGCGATGATACACGGCACGCTCCTCATCTGTAAGTTCCGATTCTATCGCATCGATCAGATCTGCCTGTGACTGAGCGTTGACGATACGGGTTGCTTTGTTATGTAAACCACCGTGCTTACCGCCCTCGTGAGTTATAAGTACCGTACGCACGACCAGATCATATATGCAGTCTCCGATATATGCGAGACTGAGCGCGGACTGTGACTTGGCGTCATGAGTCCCCGCTCCGAAGTATTCCCGTATGGAACCTGTCAGGCTCTCTTCCACTTAACTCCCTCTCTCGTGTCCTCTATGATGATACCCTTTGCAGCCAGCTCATCTCTGATCGCATCTGCACGTGCGAAGTCCTTATCTTTCTTGGCCTGTGCACGTTCGGCGATCTTACCTTCTACATATGCTGCCAGCTCATCATCACCGGCTTCTGCTTCCGGTTCGTCTGCCTTAAGCAGATTAAGCGATAATACGTAATCGTAGTCCTCAATTACCTTAAGCTTGGTTGAGCCGTTTAAGTCAGATTTGAGCACATCATACAGCAGTGTCAGCCCCATCGCGGTATTGCAGTCGTTACCTACCGCCTCGGCAAACTTATCATGCCATTCGCGGACGGCGGCTTCATCTACGGCGCCCTCCTCTTTTACGAGAGCGATTCTGTTCTTAAGCTTCTTATATGTCGCTGCAGTCTGGTCGAGTGTCTCGTACGAGAAAGTCAGCGGCTTGCGGTAATGAGACTGAAGAGCAAACATCCTGTAAACGATCGGATCATAACCTTTCTCCTCAAGCAGAGATACCGTCAGGAATTCACCCTTGCTCTTGCTCATCTTACCGGTCTCGTCATTCAGGTGATGAACATGGAACCAGTAATTACACCACTTATGCCCCAGATACGATTCGCTCTGCGCGATCTCATTGGTATGGTGGGGGAACATGTTGTCCACGCCGCCGCAGTGGATATCCATCTTTTCGCCCAGATGCTTCATGCTTATGCATGAGCATTCAATATGCCATCCGGGATATCCGACGCCCCAGGGACTGTCCCACTTAAGCGCCTGATCCTCGAACTTGGACTTGGTGAACCACAGAACGAAATCATTTTTGTTGCGCTTGTTCGAATCTTCCGAAACATCATCACGAACGCCTACCATGAGTTCATCTTCGTTCTGGTTTCCGAACACGTAGTACTCTTTAAGCTTGGATGTATCGAAATATACATTTTCGCCGGCCTTGTATGCATAGCCTTTCTCAAGCAGCACTTCTATCATATGGATGAACTCATCGATACAGTTGGTTGCCGGTTCCACAACATCGGGCATCTTGATATTGAGTTTCTCACAGTCATTGAAGAAAGCATCGGTATAGTATTTCGCGATCTCCATGACGGACTTGTGCTCTCTCTGGGCACCCTTGAGCATCTTGTCTTCACCCGTATCGGCATCGGATGACAGATGTCCCACATCGGTTATGTTCATTACACGCTTAACATCATAGCCGGAGAATCTGAGTATCTTCTCCAGGACGTCTTCACATATGTACGTCCTCAGGTTGCCTATATGAGCGAAATGATATACCGTAGGGCCGCAGGTATACATGGAAACCTTTCCCGGCTCATTCGGTACGAATTCCTCAATATTTCTGGTCAGCGAATTATAAATCTTCATAATGTCTCCTGATATCTTCTATACTTTAGCATTCTTCTTAAGTTCCCTGACTTCCTGCTCGAGTTCAAGCAGTCTGTTGGTCAGTTCCGAATCTGCTTTCTTAAGACACGTGATATCCTCTTTGACAGGGTCGGGCAGTCTGATCTGATCGAGCGTATCCTGAGGACGAGAGTCCACCAGACGTCTCACAATACGTCCGGGCACACCTATGACCGTGGATCCGGGCGGGACTTCCTCAAGTACCACGCTGCCGGCTCCGATCCTTGAGTTATCGCCTATCTTAAAGCTGCCCAGGACTTTCGCTCCGGTCGAGATCAGTACATTATTGCCTATGGTAGGATGACGCTTGCCCTGCTCCTTACCGGTGCCACCGAGCGTAACTCCCTGATACAGAGTAACATCATCCCCGATCTCACAGGTCTCACCTATGATAACACCCATGCCGTGATCGATGAACAGACGCTTACCGATCGTTGCACCGGGATGGATCTCTATACCGGTCTTCTTACGGCCCCTTTGCGATATATATCTGGCAAGGAAGTAATGTCCCTTCAGATAGTGCTTATGGGCTCTGCGATAATATCTCATTACCTGGAAGCTCGGATACAGAAATACTTCCAGATCGGAATGGATCGCGGGGTCACGTTCGCGTACCACAGCTATTTCTTCTTTTAGATCATCTAACCATTTCATATATACTTATGCCTTAACCGGGCAGCCCGTGCATCCCGCACAGTTACCGCTCGCTGTCACATCAACGCTCATCATATCCGCGGGTGTATTGAGGATACAGACTGCCTGTGCAGATATGCCGAGGCCCTCTCCGGTGAAGCCCAGATGCTCCTCGGTAGTAGCCTTTACATTGACCTGCGATATATCAAGCCCCATTGCATCAGCCAGAATCCTGCGCATCTCATCTATATGCGGTCTCATCTTTGGTGCCTGAGCGATGATCGTGGAATCAACATTTTCTATCACAAAATGCTCTTCAGATATTATGTCAACCACACGCCTGAGCAATTGTATCGAATCGGCACCTTTATATTCGGGATCGTTATCCGGAAAATGCAGACCTATATCTCCCATGCCTGCTGCCCCGAGCAACGCATCCATTATAGCATGAGTCAGAACATCGGCATCGGAATGCCCCAGCAGACCCTTCTCGTACTCTATCTCCACGCCTCCGAGTATCCCAAACGCCGATAATCGGAAATGGCCTGATTAATCCGCTCCGCAGCAACCTGAGCCAACCATCGCTTGAATGGCTCCGCCTTTTTGGAGGGGATGGACTGAATAACACGTAAGATCCAGATAATATCTCCCACATCGGTTTTATAGCGTTTCCCATCCTTGGGAGATACCATATTTTTTTGTTTCTGCAATTATTCTCAATGTGACTTACGGTTGGAGCCACCACCGAAAATCGCTAAGTGTGTGATTCTCTGGTGAATCTTGCTATTCTCTCGCTTACTATTCTTAAGTAATGGCGTTTCATCTTATCGTTTAGAAAGCTTCTTCCGACAAGCGCAACGGCCGATTCGGACAATTGCATATATTTGTCGAGTATCTTCCCCGCGCGAGATTTTACCAGGCCGATGCAATCTGCAAAACGCTCAAAGTCCAGGCGACATGGGTGCCCGGTCTGCGTATACACATCACTCTTTTGAATGTTTGGAGAAAGCCCTCCATCCAGGCCAAAATCATCGCTCCGCACGTGTAAACTTGTATTCAGAAGATCATATGCCGGAGCAAGACGATAATCCTGTCCCTGCAAAATCAAAGAGAAATTTTTAAGATGATCATCGCCATTCGCGTAGATGTAGTTGAACACAACGAGTTCGAAGAACCTTTCCATATCTACCATCCAAGCAGGAATGCTCCGGCGAAGGCCGGCGGCAACTTCCTCATACGTACCGGAATACTTGAAATACTTTCCGTCGGTTAGCTCGTTTCTTCCCAGGACAGAGGC
>CAJOID010000072.1 GCA_905234595.1 uncultured Lachnospiraceae bacterium
TGCAAGATTTTTCTTGAGGGCATCATTATACATGCTCTCTGAAAGGTGTATTTTGATAGTGATCACACAAACACTCGGAATGTGATAGAATTACATGTCGGAGGTAGATATTATGGCAAAAGAGGAAAACATATTTCAGGCGAAACCGAACTCAAAATTCGATGGAAAAAAGTTCGGTCGGACCATCAGCTTGGTTGTGCTTGGCATCATGATAGCCATTGCGCTTCTCAGGTGCGTATACAGCGTAGATGAGCAGAGTAACGCGGTAGTGACCCAGTTTGGAAGAATAGTGCGGGTGGATACCGCGGGATTCTATTTCAAGGCACCGTGGCAGAGCGTGAATACGGTTGATATGACCACTCACGGAACAAGCATCGGCTATATCATAGACGGTGATTCGCAGAAGGGCTCATACACAGTGGATTCGGCGAATGCGATCATGATCACATCCGATTTCAACCTGCTCGATATAGATTTTTACATAGAGTACCGCGTATCGGATCCCATAGCCTATACCTATAATGCGGAGGATCCGGAGGGAGTGCTTCGGAATATCGCGCTGGCCAACATCCGTACGGTCGTATCGAACTATACCGTAGATGAAGCCATGACGACAGGCAAGGGGCAGATACAGGCTGACATCAAGGAAGCCATCCTCAAGTCTCTGAGTGTACATGATATAGGTCTTACGGTGCTCAATATCACGATACAGGACTCCAATCCTCCTACGGATGAGATAACAGCTGCATTCAAGGCAGTCGAGACCGCCAAGCAGGGCGCCGACACGGCCATGAACCAGGCGCATCAGTATAAGAATCAGCAGATCCCTACAGCCGAAGCAAATGCCGACGCCATCATACAGAAGGCCAATGCGTACAAGGAGTCACGTATTGCCGAAGCCGAAGGCCAGGTTGCCAGATTCAATGACATGTATGAGGAGTACAAGAAGTTCCCTACCATCACCAAGCGCCGTATGTTCTATGAGAAGATGGAGCAGATCATGCCCGGACTTAAAGTGGTGATCACTGATGGAGGAACGCAGACCATGCTTCCCCTGGAGAGTTTCACGGATCCCGAAGCCGGGAGCCTGACCATGGATGATCTGACGAATTCCAATGACAGTAAGGAGGAGGACTGATCATGAAGAAGATAGGTAAAGTGACGATCGTTCTGATCGTGGTAATGGCAGCATTGATCATTTTCATGTCGGCTACATATAATGTATCCACAAATCAGTCCGTGATCATCGTAAGACTCGGACGTATCCAGAAGGTTGAGAGCAACACCGGACTTCATATACGGACTCCTTTTGTGGAGGATGTGATAAAGGTATATACCGGAGATCATCTCTATGACATACCTACATCCGATGTCATCACATCAGATAAGAAATCCATGATAGCAGATGACTACGTGATCTGGTCTGTAGCGGACCCCACCAAGTATTATCAGACACTCGGTGCAGTCAGGGGCCGTGCAGAAGAACGTATAGAAGCGGCCGTATATAATGCTACCAAGAACACGATCTCATCCATGACTCAGGATGCCATCATAGCTGCACGCGGTAATGAACTTACAGGCATGATCACTACTGAAGCAAACAGTGACATATCACAGTACGGAATAGTGATAGAACTGGCAGAGATCAAAGCGCTGGATCTGCCCGATGACAATAAAGAAGCCGTATATGAGCGTATGATATCCGAGAGAAACAACATTGCTGCCGGATATACTGCTCAGGGTCAGGCAGATGCCCAGAAGATCCGTAATGATACCGACAGACAGGTATCCGTTATAACGGCCAATGCCGAGAAGGAAGCAGCCAAGCTTGAGGCTGAGGGTGAGGCGGAGTACATGCGCATCTTATCCGATGCATACAGCGATGAGGAGAAGGCTGACTTCTACAGCTTCATCAGAAGTCTGCATGCGGTGGATTCGCTCAGAGGTTCCAATAAAACCCTGACCGAATTTGCACGCATTCTGTACGGACAATAAAATGTATTAAATTTTGTACAATTTACGCGATATGGCTTGAACATCCGCGGGCGGGAATATATAATATATATAACCTGGAATGTGCGATAATTCCTGTATTTTTGAACCTACAACACTTTGAACGGGATTCCAAAACACAGTCACGGATGTCAGGCCTACGTCGCGCAGGCGAAAAGCAGTGGAAGGCAGATAGGCTGTTGAGGTCGCCCACCTGGCTTATAGCTAGGCGTCAAAGAACAGGAACCGGCATCCCGGGGGGGTTATGTTACTATTCACATGAAGGCAGTGAATAGTAACGTTTTTTGTGTTTATGAAAAAGACCAAAAAGATATACGGATTCCTCAATAATTTTTCCGCGGCATTTAACAGGAAGAATATATCCGATTTTGCAGCCAGTGCTGCATTCTTTCTGTTTTTGTCCCTGATACCCATCATGGTATTGGTCATATCGATACTTCCGTATACGTTTCTGACCGAAAAGATGCTCCTGGGGATCGTTCTCCGGGCCGTACCCGAAGTTACGGATACATTTGTGACCGATATCATCACGGAGATCTATGCGGGCTCATACGGTGTGGTGACGGTATCCATCCTGATCACACTCTGGTCTGCGGGCAAGGCCATGCAGTCCATGATCAGGGGACTGAACGGAATCAATGATATCGAGGAGAACAGAAGCTATTTCGTATTGAGGGCTCTTGCCTGCCTCTATACGATAGCGCTTTTGATCGCCATGATCATTATGATGGGCATATTGATGTTCGGACGCATAATAGTTAACTTTGCGCTCAGACATCTGCCTCAGCTGGAAGAATTCAGAGGCCGGATACTGTTATTCAGGTATCCGATCTCGCTGGCATTGCTGATAATCCTGTTTACTGCCATATACTGTCTTGTGCCGAGTAAGAAGCAGAGATTCACCAAGCAGTTGCCCGGCGCGATATTTGCAGGTATTACATGGTCTGCCGCATCGTGGATATTTTCGACATATCTGAACATGTTTAACGGCTTCTCAACATATGGAAGCATGGCTACGATCATAATCATCATGTTCTACATGTATATGATGATGTATATAATACTGGTGGGCGCTTATATCAACCGCTGGCTGGGGCGCTCCGAAGGACATTCGCCTGTGGCGGATGATCAATTTACGTAAAGGAGTACTTATGAAAGAAAGAATCGAACAGCTTGGAAGTCAGTTCAATGAAGCACTGGCCAAGGTTGCGGATCCGGAGGCACTTGAGGAACTCCGTCTGCAGTTCATGAGTAAAAAGGGATATGTCTCCGAACTCATGAAGGAACTCGGCAAGGTTTCCGTTGAGCAGAAAAAAGAAGTCGGTCAGATGATCAACTCATTCAAACAGCAGATCACCGATCAGTTTGATGAGAAAAAAGAGGAACTGGTCAGGCTTCAGCAGGAAGTGCTGATCCAGTCTGCTGAGAGTTATGATGAATCTCTGCCTACAGCTGATCCCTGCGGATCATATCATCCGATCACACTGGTTCAGAGAGAACTTGAAGATATATTTGAATCCATGGGATTTGATATAGAGGATTACAGTGAAGTGGTTACCGATTTTGAGTGTTTTGAAGCGGTAAATATCCCTCCTTTCCATCCGGCCAGAGACATGCAGGATACATATTATCTGGCAGGTAATAACCAGCTGCTCAAGTCCCATACTTCCGCAGCCCAGAACGCGATCCTGCGTAAGTACGGCCCTGCACTCAAGGAAAACGGCCGTCCGATCAGAGCCGTATTCCCGGGAAGGTGCTTCAGAAATGAGGCGGTAGATGCTTCTCACGATAATACTTTCTTCCAGATGGAAGGCATGATGGTTGATAAGGATATCTCCATATCCAACCTGATCTATTTTATGAAGACCATGCTCTCCGAAGTCTTCGGAAGAGAAGTGACGGTCCGTCTGCGCCCCGGATTCTTCCCCTTTGTGGAGCCCGGATTTGAACTCGATATCAAATGCTTGAACTGCGGCGGTACAGGATGCCCCTCATGCGGTAATTCAGGCTGGCTGGAGCTTTGCCCCTGCGGCATGATACATCCCAATGTTCTTAAACTCGGTGGTATCAACACGGATGAGGATCCTTTTGAATATACGGGATTTGCTTTCGGACTGGGCCTGACCAGACTGGCTATGATGAAGTACGGAGTGAAGGATATCAGGACATTCAATGACGGAGACTTAAGCGCCCTGTCACAGTTTGTCAGCAGATAAGTTTGGATTAGAACCTTAAAGGAGAAGATATATGTACGTATCAATGAACTGGATCAAGGATTTCGTTGATCTTGAGGGTGAGGATTTAGAACAGCTGATCCACCGTTTTACTCTGTCAACAGCCGAGGTGGAAGGCATAGAGTATAAGGGACGTGATATAAAGGATGTTGTGGTAGGAGAGATCATATCGTGTGCGGATCATCCCGATTCCGATCATCTGCATGTGCTCAGGGTGGATGCCGGAGATCAGGTATATGATGTCGTATGCGGTGCACCCAATGCAAGAACCGGTATCAAGACTGCTTTTGTAAAGGTCGGAGGACAGGTCGGTGACATGAAGATAGGCCCTGCCAAACTGCGCGGCATAGAGTCGTTCGGCATGTGCTGTTCAGCCAAAGAACTGGGTATCTCCGATGACCACAGCGGCATTATGGAACTTGATACCGAACTTAAGAACGGCACGGATATTAAAGAAGTATTCCCTGTCGAAGATGTGATCTTCGAAGTGGATAATAAATCTCTGACCAACAGACCCGACCTGTGGGGACACTATGGAATGGCCAGAGAATTTGCAGCTCTTACAGGTCAGAAACTTCGCGAACTGCCGGTAAAGGACAGTGATTATGTCGGAGATGCCGAAGTGCCCGTTGAGATACGCAATAAGGATCTGGTATTCAGATACAGTTCGGTGCGTATAGAGAATATCACAGCCAACGTCAGCCCGATGGAGATGCAGATCAGGCTGTATTACTGCGGCATGAGAGCGATCAATCTGCTCGCGGATATCACCAACTACATAATGCTTGAACTGGGACAGCCTATGCATGCATTCAACGGTGACAAGATAAACAGGATAGTAGTCGATACGCCGAGCGAGGATATGAAGTTCACTACTCTTGACGGACAGGAGAGAGATATCACTACAGATACACTCATGATCTGGGACGGTGAGGTTCCGACCGGTATTGCCGGTATCATGGGCGGGCTTGATTCCGAGATCGTTGATGATACCCATTCGGTGATGCTCGAGTCGGCTAATTTCGACGGTGTTTCTATACGTAAGAGCGCATCCCGTATGGCTCTCCGAACGGATGCATCAGCAAGATATGAGAAGACTCTCGATCCCGAGATGACGATCGTGGCAGTTAAGCGTTTCATCAAGCTTCTCTTTGATGCAGATCCCGGCATGAAGTGCACTACCAACATCACTGATGTATATGTTAAGAAGTATCCCGAGATCACGGTATCTTTTGATAAGAAGTTCATAGACAGATATACCGGTATAGATATCAGCTCGGAGCAGATCAAAACCACGCTCGAACTTCTCGGATTCGCAACTGTACAGAACGGTGACGAGTTCATATCCGTTGTTCCTTCGTGGAGAGCTACCAAGGATGTATCGATGAAGGCGGATATCGTTGAGGAGATCACCCGTATCTACGGATATGACAACTTCGAGATCAAGACCACACTCAGTCCGATAATACCCGCCAAGACCACCAGACGCCGTTCCGAGGAGAATGCCGTTAAGGATCTGCTGGTCAAGTCATATGCATGCCATGAGATCCATACGCGTGTATGGTGTGATCCCGACGCGATGAGAGATTTGGGACTTACCCCCGAGGATAATGTGAAGCTTGTTCAGTCTTCCGAGGAAAAGGGCACGGGTATCCTGCGTACATCAATGATGGAATGCCTGCTTCCCGCAGTCAGACAGAACAGAGACTTTGCGACCGAGTATAAGATATTCGAAATAGGACGTGTGTTTGAGGGAACAAAAACTGACGGATGTGCCGATGAACACAGACATCTGGCCGTATGCCTGTACAGCAAGGACAGGACAGAGAAGACGCTGTATATGGAAGCGGTTGAGATGATAAATACCATCGTGGATGAACTTAAGCATAAGAAGGCATCCTACAGTAAGACGGAAACAGCCCACGCTTGGGAGCATCCGAAGAATACGGCTGCGATCATGGTAGATGACCGCAGGATAGGAAAGCTCAATACATTGTATCCGAGCGTTCGTACCAGGATCGCGAAGAACGCCTATGTCGTATGCATTGAGATAGATATGGATGATCTTCTTGCCGTAGAACCCGCAGAGTTCGCTTACGTTCAGCCTTCGGCATTCCCTGCAGTGGATTATGACTTAAGTCTCGTGATCCCCGAAGGAGTCAGATTCGAGACTATCGAGAAATGCTGGAAGAACTTAAAAATCGCCGAACTCCGCAAGACAAGTGTCATTGACATTTATGATGCCGGAGATATCAGGAGTATTGCTGTCAGATTCTCGTTTGTGGCAGATGACAGGACTCTGACCGGCGAAGAAGTACAGGCGAACATAGATAAGGTACTCGAGAACCTTCGTAAAATAAATGTAAACCTGAAGGCATGATATAAAGATGAAGCAGGATATCGGCTGTAAGAATACCCGCAGCGAGTACTGTCGGGTCGCAGCAAGGGTATTACTTACAGTCGATATCCGGATGTTTGTATATTACGAATGGAGACATTATGGAAAGAAAGAACGCATGGGAATCATATGATAAAAAAGCTCTGAAGCAGGTCGATAAGCTTGCGGCCGAGTATATCGATTTCATAAGCGAATGCAAGACCGAGCGCGAATGCGTCGATAATATCGTCAATACGATCGAAGCCGCGGGATATCGTGAACTTCAGGAGCTCATACGCACCAAGGCCAAACTGAAGACGGGGGACAAGGTCTACAGTGTACAGATGAACAAGTCTGTCGTGATGTTTAAGCTCGGTAAGAAGCCTGTTTCAGAAGGCCTTAATATTCTGGGTGCACATATCGACTCACCGAGAATGGATATCAAGCAGAATCCCCTGTATGAGGATAACGGAGTGGCATATCTTGATACCCATTATTACGGAGGAGTAAAGAAATATCAGTGGGTAACCATCCCGCTGGCGCTTCACGGAGTAGTGGTCAGGAAGGACGGAACGACCATCGAATTAAATATCGGTGAGGAAGAGGATGATCCCGTATTCTTCGTATCCGATCTGCTAATACATCTGGCAGCCGATCAGATGGAGAAGAAAGGTGCCAAGGTCGTGGAAGGTGAGGCTCTCGATATCATCATCGGAAGCAAACCTCTTGTGATCAGGGATAAGGACAAGGAAAAGGGTAAGGATTTCGCCGGAAATAAAGAAGAAAAGACAAAAGATCCCGTAAAAGCCGGTATCCTGAAAATATTAAAGGATGAGTACGATTTCGAAGAAGAAGATTTTCTCTCGGCAGAACTTGAAGTCGTTCCGGCCGGCCGTGCGAGGGAATGCGGTTTCGACAGGAGCCTGATCCTCGGATACGGACATGATGACAGAGTATGTGCCTATCCTTCGATGAAGGCCATGCTTGATGCCGGTGATACAGACAGATGTGCATGCTGTATTCTCGTGGACAAGGAGGAGATCGGTTCGGTAGGCGCTACCGGTATGCAGTCTCATTTCTTCGAGAATGCCGTATCTGAGGTAATGGAGCTGAGTGAAGGATTCTCGGAGCTTAAACTCAAGAGAGCTCTCGCTGCATCTTGCATGCTCAGTTCCGACGTGAGTGCGGCTTTTGATCCTACATACGCTGATGCATTTGAGAAAAAGAATGCGGCTTATCTCGGACGCGGGCTTGTATTTAACAAGTTCACGGGAGCCCGGGGCAAATCGGGATCAAATGATGCCAATGCCGAATATATCGCACACATACGCCACATTCTGGATAAGAACGGAGTGTACTTCCAGACAGCAGAGCTGGGTAAGGTCGATAAGGGCGGCGGAGGAACCATTGCGTATATCCTCGCACTCTATGGCATGAACGTTATCGATTCCGGTGTTGCCGTACTTAATATGCATGCACCGTGGGAAGCCATCAGTAAGGCTGACCTTTATGAAGCTCTCAAGGGGTATATAGCTTTCCTTGAGAATGCGGGAATGTGATAATACATATATCTTTGGCTGAAAGCAGATCCAATCCGGCCGGCATATAATGCCACTGCTGAGGATCTGCTTATTCCTTTTATGCTGGGACAGGACTATTAAGTTGAACAAATCTGACTTTTATTATGATCTGCCTGAAGAACTCATAGCTCAGGATCCGCTTGCCGACAGGGCCTCATCCAGACTGATGGTCTTAAGCAAAACGGACGGGAGTATAGAACACAGGCATTTCAGGGATATAAAAGAGTATCTGCGGGCAGGAGACTGTCTGGTACTCAATAATACCAGGGTCATTCCTGCGAGACTCCTGGGTGTCAAACCCGATACCGGGGCGGCTATAGAACTGCTGCTCCTAAAACGCCTGTCTGCGGATGAGTGGGAGTGCCTTGTACGGCCCGGTAAGAAACTGCGTACCGGAGCGACAGTGAGCTTCGGAGAAGGAGTTCTCACCGGTGAGATAACCGGGCAGAGGGATGACGGAAACCGTGTCGTAAGGTTTTTCTTTGACGGAGTATTTGAAGAAGTACTCGACAAACTGGGCGAAATGCCGCTGCCGCCGTATATTACGCATAAGCTGGCTGACCGTGACAGATATCAGACGGTATATGCGAAGTATGACGGATCGGCCGCAGCGCCTACTGCGGGGTTGCATTTTACTCAGGAACTGCTGCGTGAGATAGAGGATATGGGTGTACATATCGCATATGTAACGCTGCATGTGGGACTGGGTACTTTCAGACCGGTCAAAGAGGATGATATCCTGGACCATAAGATGCACTCGGAATGGTATGAAGTGACCGCTGATACAGCTGATCTTATAAACAGGACCAAAGCGGGTGGCGGACGTATAATATGTGTGGGGACCACATCGACCAGAACTATAGAATCCGTGGCGGATGATGAGGGGCAGGTTCACCCCGGAAGCGGAGAGACTGATATATTCATATATCCCGGATACAGGTTCAGGGTTCTGGATGCACTGATCACCAATTTCCACCTGCCGGAATCTACCCTGGTCATGCTGGTCAGTGCACTTGCCGGACGGGAGAATGTGCTGAATGCATATCGTACGGCCGTGGAGGAAAGATACAGGTTTTTCTCGTTCGGAGATGCGATGTTCATATATTGATCATGTCCGGTGAAATGACGGACAGACTGAAGGAGTGTTTATGAAAAAAAGGATTACCATATTGCTATCATTATCGCTTGTAACTGCTATGCTTACTTCGTGCGGACTGCCGTTCGGCAAAGACGACGAAACGGAACCTGAAACCGCAGAGCAGGTATCCGAACAGGAGGAAGATGCCGCCGCCGGTATTGAGATCCCTCCTTCGGACGGGCCCGGATTTAAGGCCGGCGAAGAGACAGGGGATGATCGAAACGCGGAACAGGAGGTATCGGATCCACAGGTCATAGTGAGACAGAAGTTCTACTATGAGATATCCGACGATGATTACTATAACTCCCTGCTTCAGGGACATGTACAGATACCGCTTTTATCGGATGCGAGCGCTCAGGATTATCCGCACCTCGCTGACGCTCTGAATGCCGATGCTGCCGACGAACTTGAGACTTTTGACGGTATGGTCGATGAGGGACTTGACGAAGTCAGGGAATGGTATAAGGAGATGGATCCGGAGAATTTCTACGGAAGCTATTAGTGACAGTCAAAAGGGCCGATTCCAGGGTTCTGAGCATATTCCTGTATGAAACACAGTATGCCGGCGGGGCACATGGCATATACGGAAACATACCTCTCAATTATGATGCACAGACAGGTGACAGACTTAAGCTTGAAGATATCCTTGCTTCGACGGATGGATTTAATGATCTGGTCAAAGCCGAACTTGAGACTTTTGACGGTATGGTCGATGAGGGACTTGACGAAGTCAGGGAATGGTATAAGGAGATGGATCCGGAGAATTTCTACGGAAGCTATTA
>CAJOID010000073.1 GCA_905234595.1 uncultured Lachnospiraceae bacterium
TTCTTCGGCATCTATCCTGCCCGTCGTGCGGCGACTCTTAATCCGGTCGATGCACTTCGCGCTGAATAGTGGTATACTTGTCGTATGTCATTGTTTAATAACGAGAAAAACACAGGCTTAAAGATAATAATAGTCGGATGCGGCAAGGTCGGAGTAACCCTGATAGGTCAGCTGATAAGCGAAGGCCATGACATCTCTGTCATCGATACCGACGCATCCAGGATCCAGGAGATAACCAATCTGTACGACGTGATGGGCGTCATAGGAAACGGAGCCAGCTTCACCGTACAGAGAGATGCGGGCATAGATGAAGCGGATCTGCTGATTGCCATCACCGGTTCCGACGAGCTCAACATGCTCTGCTGTACCGTGGCGAAACGAGTCGGTGACTGCGCGGCGATCGCGCGTGTACGTACCCCCGATTACAGTCAGGAAGTCGGTTATCTGCGCGAGAAGCTCGGTCTCGCTCTCATCATCAATCCCGAACTCGAGACCTCAGTCGAGGCAGCCAATATACTGAGTATGCCTTCTGCCCTGGAGGTTGACTCCTTTGCCAGAGGACAGGCACAGCTCATCAAGTTCAAGATCGACGAATCCAGCATATTACATGATAAAGCGATCATGGATCTCAATAACAAGCACACGGAATCCATCCTGATCAGCGCGGTACAGAGAAACGGTGAAGTCATCATCCCCTCCGGTACTTTCCGTATGCAGGCAGGTGATATCATCTCGGTACTGGGTACCCGCCGGAGCGTGCGCAAATTCATGGATTACATAGGCATCAGATCGCATGCGGTCAGGAATGCCATGATCGTCGGCGGAGGACGCGCGGCATACTATCTGGCACTCCAGCTCATCAATATGGGCATAGAGGTCAAGATCATCGAGAGAAGCCAGGCACGCTGCGAAGAACTGTCGATCCTGCTTCCCAGGGCCATAATCATACATGCGGACGGTTCGGATGAGGAGATACTGAAGGAAGAGGGTATCTTCAATACGGATGCATTCATCCCTCTCACGGGCATAGACGAGCAGAACATCATGCTGACCCTGTATGCCAAGAAAGTATCCAAAGCCAAGATCGTGACCAAGATCACAAGGATCGGTTTCTCGGACGTCATATCCGGCCTGGACTTAGACAGCGTGATCTATCCCAATAAGATCACTGCGGAGGCTATCATTGCTTATGTACGCGCTATGCGTAATTCCAAGGGATACAGCAATATAGAGACCCTGTATCACTTATTCGACCACAAGGCGGAAGCCCTGGAATTCCAGATAGACGAATCAAACAATGCCACGGATACTCCCCTTATGGATCTGAAACTCAAGAAAAACCTGCTGGTAACCTGCATCATACGAAACGGACAGATCATAATCCCCCGCGGACATGACGTCATACGAAAAGGTGATTCAGTGGTAGTGATAACAACCGATACCGGATTCAAGGATATCACCGATATACTGGCTTAACTAAACGGGGACAGCACATGAACAGATCTATGATACGTTATGTAATGGGCGGTGTACTGAAGGTGGAAGGGATATTGCTTCTTCTGCCTTTTATCATTTCACTTATTCATAACGAGCGTTCCGGATTATGGTTCATCCCGGTGGCTTTAGGTTCCACCTTACTGGGTATCCTTTTTTCTCTGAGGAAACCCGATTCCCAGGTTTTTTATCTCAAAGAAGGCTGCGTGAGTACCGCTATGAGCTGGATACTCATCTCAGGCGAGATACCTTCTTTTACGGATGCTCTCTTCGAGACCATTTCCGGATTTACGACAACGGGAGCCAGCATCCTCACCGAGGTTGAGCCGCTCTCCAAATGTATGCTTTTCTGGAGGAGCTTCACTCACTGGGTCGGAGGCATGGGAGTATTGGTCTTCCTGCTCGCCATCATCCCGATGAGCGGCGGTTCCAACATCAACCTGATGCGTGCGGAGAGCCCCGGTCCCTCTGTCGGCAAACTGGTACCCAAGATCAAATCAACAGCACGTATCCTCTATATCATCTACTTCGTACTGACTCTCATAGAGTTCATTATGCTAATGATATTCGGCATGAGTCCGTTTGAAGCTGTCTGCAGTGCGATGGGTACTGCCGGTACCGGTGGTTTCGGCGTGCTGAACGATTCTTTTGCGAGCTACTCACCCGCACTTCAATGGATCGTGACCGTATTCATGATCCTGTTCGGAGTCAATTTCAACGCATATTATCTGATACTGTTCCATCAGGCAGGCAAGGCCTTCAGGATGGAGGAGGTACGCGCATATATCGGTATAATCATAGTTGCCATCGCAATAATCATGTGCGACACGATCCATATATACGGTGATGCGTTTGAGGCGCTTACACACTCATCATTCCAGGTTGCATCCATCATCACCACCACAGGATTCGCATCAACCGATTTTGACACCTGGAGCCAGACCAGCCGGACCGTACTGGTCATACTGATGTTCATAGGCGCCTGCGCGGGATCGACCGGCGGCGGTATCAAGGTGAGCCGCTTCATTCTCGCTGCCAAGACTTTCTTCAAGGAGATCAGCGGTTATATCCACAGCAAGAGCATCAAGAAGCTCACCATGGACGGAAAACCGGTCGAACATGAAGTACTTCGCAGCGTGAACGTGTACTTCCTTACCTTCCTCTTCATATTCACCGCTTCAGTGCTCATGGTGAGCCTGGAGGGACACGATCTGACTACGAATTTCACGGCTGTGGCCGCCACTATAAATAATATAGGGCCCGGCCTTAATATGGTCGGACCCACATGTAACTTTGCTTTTTTTAATCCATTTTCAAAATATATCCTGATGTTCGATATGCTTGCGGGACGTCTCGAGCTGTTCCCGCTGCTCATCCTGCTCACTCCCAGAGTATGGTACGAGCTTCTTCATCCCTCATCCAGACACAAGAACAAAAACTGATCACAGCACTCGGAACCGCGTGAAAGATTCGGATCACAGCACTCGGCGGATCGTAACGATGCCGCGGTATGTCGCGGGCGATACCTTGATGCCCGTGCGCTGTGTTGATGCATGGACGATCTGTCCGTTGCCGATATATATGCCGACGTGACCGCCGTAATAGATGATATCTCCGGGCTGGGCATCGGAATATGATACCGCCGTGCCTACGGTAGACTGCGAATATGAAGTCCTCGGCAGGCTGACCCCGAACGCACTGTAGACAGCCTGTACGAATCCGGAGCAGTCTGCTCCGTCAGTAAGTGAAGTTCCTCCCGATACATAGGGATTCCCGACGAATTTAAGAGCATAATTCGCTACCTGACTGCCCTTACCGGAGCCTGATGCGGAATAGGATGTTCCCGATGACTTCGACGATGAAGCAGACGAAGACGACGAAGATTCTGTCGCGCCGGTATCGGCAGTTTCGCCGGTCTCTCCGGCAGCTGCTGCGGCTGCGGCTTCCTGTTCGGCTCTGATACGCTCCTCCTCGGCTTCCTTCTCGCGCTTCTTCTCTTCGGCTTCCCGCTTCTTCTCGGCTTCGGCACGCTCCAGGCTGCGTATCTCATTGGTCTGCTGGTTTATCTTCGCAGTATATATGGCTGCCTGCTGCCTCGCCTGAGCCAGCATCACGCCATAGTTCTCGTATTCCTCTTCAAGCTGCGCTTCCACTTCCTCCAGATATGCCTGCTCGCCCTCCAGCTCTTCCTTGGATGTCTCAAGCTCGGATTTCTCCTCTTCCAGCTTGTCCCAGACCTCCTGGGTATACTCGACAGTCTGCTTATACTGCTCGAGCATCTGCCGGTCATACGCATACAGCTGCTCCACGTAGTCCGCTTTGTTCAGGGCATCGGCCAGAGAAGAAGTCGCTTCGAGAAAGATGGATATGTATGTGGCATTTCCCTGCTCATACATGTATTTGATGCGGATCTTCATGGTCTCATACTGCTCATCCCTGACCGCGACAGCCTCATCATATTCCTGCTCGGTCTGCACTATCTGTGCTTCCTTGTCCCTGATATCACCCTCGATCAGATCTATATCCGTGAGGAGACCTACCAGTTCAAGGTTGATACCTTCTATCTCCGCGTTCAGGTCACCCATCGCACCGGATATCGAATTGATCTGGCTGTTGGCTCCGGACAGGCCGGACTGCGCATCACTCTTTGCCTTCTCGGCATCCTTTTTCTGCTTCTCCAGATCGGATATCTCGGAATTGATGGAATCTATCTGTCCCTGGATATCGTCCACGGTGGTCGCATACGCCGTAAGTGTGCTCACGGGCGCAGACACAGCCAGCACTGCGGCCAGAGTCACTGCACACAGCGGGGACGATACCGATATGAGATTATGTATGTTCTGCTTTTTTATCATAGATTTCAGATCCGGCTCATTAACTCTTATATTTTACCATATTTTGTGGTCTGTGTGTGATTTATACATATATATGACGTTTGCACACGGGCACGTAATCGTGCTAAAATCGTGCATAGGGCGCCTGTTCCCAAGGCCAGGTACCTATGAACCCACAGCAACGGAGGTAACACCATGCAGACATGGCAGATAGTAATGATATCGATCACGGTCGTGCTCATCGCAGCGGTCGTAGTCTTATATTTCCTGGGTAAGAAAGCACAGAAGAAGCAGGACGAACAGCAGGCTCAGCTCGATGCTATGAAACAGACGGTGAGCATGCTCATCATCGATAAGAAGCGTATGAAGTTAAAAGACGCCGGACTTCCCCAGATGGTACTTGACCAGACTCCGAAGTATCTGCGCGGATCCAAGCTCCCCATTGTAAAAGCCAAAGTCGGCCCGCAGATAATGTCCTTCATCTCCGACGAGAAGATATTCAACGATATCCCTGTCAAGAAAGAAGTCAAGGCCACGATAAGCGGCCTCTACATCACTTCGGTCAAGGGTCTGCACGGTAACATCCAGAACAACGAACCCGTCAAAAAATCCTGGAGAGCGAAGTTCCAGGAGAAGGTCGATAAGCTTCAGGAGAAAGCCGGAGCAAAACCGATCAAATAAACAGTTTCAGGTGATCCTTGGGCGAGATGTCCATACTGATCATACAATCCGTCAGAAATTCGTAGTTGATATCCAGCCCGTAGCGGGCTTCCAGGTGTATACAGTCATCCTGCTCGGTGACTTCGACCTTATGCGTGTTGATGCCTATCATCAGATCGCCATAGGGTGTCCGGTAGTTCGTCAGGTTCTGCTTTCCCTCTTCAAACACCATATGTACGTTTATCATTCCCTTTTTGGTGACTTCTATGCTGTCCGGGCCGAACTTCACCAGATTGGATATCGGCTCGTCCACGCCCTCAAGCATCTCATCATACATCAGATAACGCTTATTATTTTTCTCAAAATAGCTGGCGCTGGTTATGATCTCTACAGGCTCTCCGCCACCGGTAACCTCATTAAATGCAAACTGCATTCCCTTCATCGCCAGAAGAACTTCGCGTG
Organism: uncultured Lachnospiraceae bacterium; assembly: GCA_905234595.1. GTDB lineage: Bacteria > Bacillota > Clostridia > Lachnospirales > Lachnospiraceae > XBB2008. The sequence goes on from CAJOID010000073.1 coordinate 5,451, forward strand.
TCATATCTCATCTCCGTCACTGCCGCCGGAACATGATGCGGCATCATTTATCTCATAAATAATACCATACGAGGCTTATGTATGGAAGAAAACAGATAATATGATATAATGAAATTGTATACAAAATACAATCTTATACAAGAACGGACTAATTGTATTTATGTCAAACCGTCACGTAACTGAAAAAGCATATGCCAAGATCAATCTGGCACTCGACATAACAGGCAGATTACCGAACGGGTATCACACCGTCAGAATGATTATGGAGACCATCGGCATATACGATGAGCTGACGATCACGGAATCCGCAACTCCCGGGATTAGGCTCAGCTGTGACATGGTCACCGACGACCTGTCTGTCTCTGAGCTCAGCTGCGGAGAGGACAATCTGATCGTCAAAGCCGCACACAGGATCCTGGATGCCGCAGAGGACCGCGGACTTCTGCCGGAACACGAGGACGGTACCGGCCTGGACATGCATCTGACCAAACGTATCCCCATGGCTGCGGGGCTGGCAGGAGGAAGTTCCGATGCCGCGGCAGCTCTCCGGGGCATCAACCGGCTGATGGGACTTGGTTTCAGTGACGATGAGCTGTGCGATATCGGAGTGAGCATAGGTGCCGATGTACCGTATTGCATACGGGGCGGGAGCAGGCTCGCGGAAGGTATCGGAGAGGTGCTGTCTCTACTGCCTGAGCCCCCGGCAGCATATCTGCTGATCGCCAAACCGGATATCGATGTGTCCACCGCATATGTGTATAAACGCATAGATTCATCCGACAATATCAGGCATCCGGATATAGACGGCATGATCGGAGCACTTCACGCCGGAGACCTGAAAGGGCTCTGTGCCGGCCTCGGTAATGTTCTGCGGGACGTCACATGTGAAGAACACCCCATCGTCCCCGCTCTCGAGCAGTTCATGAGAGACAACGGCGCCCTCGGTGCTCTTATGAGCGGTTCCGGGCCCACGGTATACGGGATATTTGATGACGAGAGCATCTGCACCCGGGCCCTGACACGGATAAGAGAGAGTTATCCGGACATATACACTTCTCAGACCACATTCATCACCCCCTGACACTACAGGAGATTATTATGAAGCACGATTTCAAACTGGATCCGAATATATACCTCCCTCTCCACGAGGTGGTCTTTAACACCCTCCGCAGAGCGATACTGACCGGTGAACTGGATCCCGGAGAGAGACTGATGGAGATACATCTGGCCAATCAGTTCGGTGTGAGCCGCACTCCCGTACGGGAAGCCATACGCATGCTCGAGCAGGAAGGTCTGGTGACCCTGAGGCCTGCCAGAGGTGCAGTGGTATCGAGTATATCTGCCGAGAGCGTCAAGGATGTACTGGAAGTCAGGAGAGCAATGGATGTACTGTGCGCCCAGCTCGCATGCAAGAGGATCACAGCCGATGCCCTTCAATCACTGAAGGATGCCTGTGAAGCATTCAGACAGGCCGTCACCGCCCCCGAGAAAGTGATCACCGACATCGCAGCATGCGATGTGGCTCTCCATAACATCATCCTCGAAGCGACCGGCAACAGACGTCTGAAACAGCTCGTGAACAACCTCTCCGAGCAGATGTACCGCTACAGGTTCGAGTATCTGAAGGATGCGGACATCTACACCCAGCTGATCGCAGAGCATACCGCCATATATGAGGCCATAGCAGCCCGCGACGAAGAGGCAGCAGCAAGCGCCTGCGGCATACATATAGATAATCAGGAACATGCTATCATGAAGCAGATAGCATTCAGCAAAGAATGATCACACTGTCTGTCTGACAGTGCCCTGCGGATCGATGAATACCCATCCTGTCCAGAGCGTGCGCATAACGACCGGATCGAATACCTGCGAATTCATGTGAACGGACGGTCTGATGCACAGAGCCTGCTCACGGTGCTCATCCAGCCTGGCTCCCCAAAAGCTGAAAGATGAATTCGCACAGATATGGGCGCTACAGAGGCTCATCAGATATATATCATACATGCTGTCATCGGCATGATTCACATCTACGGTCACACATGACCCGTCATCACCGAATTTCTCACGTACATACCCCGGATCATCGGAAAAGATAAAGAATACGGCCTCGGGATGCCGCTCCTTTACATAGCGGAATGCCGAAGCGTAATACTCCTCAGTGGAAATACCGCCGAATAAGGCCGCATTTTCCGGGCTTAAGTAATCACCCCGGCGTATATGTACCGATACGGGAAAAGCGGAGGCTGCTATCCTCTCTGCCATATCACCTATAGCGGGATTACACCCGTCTGCCGCGAGCATGGGAGCGAAATCATATATTTCCCTGAGCGACGGCATGATATCGGCATAATACTTCTCGGCACTCCAGTATCCCTCCAGATATACATCATCCCTGTCCAGGATCCCGGGCATATACATACCTTTCTCACGGATATAAGAGGACGATGATGGCATGATACGGTTACGGAGGCGTCTGAAGATGCTCCCGTCACCCCGGATCCGGGATATCTGCTCCGCAGAAGCCGTCTCGTATTCCACGTTCGGAAACCTGTCGATCTCAAGTTTCCTGACGGTACCGCGGTAACCCTCATCCGAATACATCGAGGTATCCAGACAGGCCTCGCGTCCCAGAGATATGAACTTACGATACAGGGCGTATTGCTGCATCTGGTTGCCCAGACCGCCCATCAACCTGATGATCACCATATGCGTCAGACCAGCATCATGGTCATACCGACAGACCATGGATATGAACCGTATACACCCGAATAGATACCTATGCCCATGCACTCCCCCTGGGCCTGTCTGACAGCCCCCGAGGATGCGATATACGGCAGAACGGGCTCTATATAACCTTCGCCGGGGATCCTGCGCGCTCCGAGTTCAGCACGGTCATCCCTCATCTTCAATCCGTATATGATCATCGCCGAAGCGGATGTATCCGCAGCGGACGATCCATCCTGAATAATGCTTCCGAACAGTCCGTCATCACGTCTGTATCTCTCCGCAGTCTCAGACAGCGCTCCCAGATGGGTTTCCACAACCTTGCGAGCCATGACCGCAGCAGGTGATTCGAGCGGATACTTATCCATGGCTTCCACAGATGCACCCAGACCGTACATGATCCATCCCAGAGCTCGTCCCCAGCCCAGTGCACCCGCAGTATGTGCCGCTCCGTTTTCATCCAGGCTGTATACATGCCACGGAAGATGCGTGTCAGGATCTGTCATATGCTTAAGTGCCGCATCCATCTGACGCACACCCAGCTCGATCGCATCATCATCCCCGCGCATCAGGCCGTATCTGATTGCAAAAGGAACCGCCATTCCCAGACTGTCGGCAAATATCTCTCCCGTATGATGAGCGGGTCTGTAGGGGAGAACGCCTTCCGCATCGGCATCGTGCTCATACAGGAACTTCATCACCCCGCCGGCGGCCTTCATATACCGGTCATAGAGAGTGAGATCCTCCGTCCTGTATACCTCGGCCAGCGCGAGGAGTGCCTGAGCCGCCAGCGTATCATCCACGGTATACAGAGGTGCTTCCGCCCGGATCCAGCGGTCCAGATAATCCTGCACCGATGCCATGGCATAGACTGACACGGCTCTGTCCCGTGAGTTATCCGAACTCTGAAGCCTGACTGCCATGTGCATAAGTCCGCACAACAGACTGCCCTTGGGCCAGTTAACCGTATCTACGGGAGCGACAGACTCATGCCTGATATGCACTCTGGCCCAACGTCTTAAGCTGTGATAGAGATCAGGTCTGTCCGATATGTTCAGAAGCCTGACGGCTTCTTCGGTAAGCGATCTCTTATAATCCATTCAGTATCCCCGCTATGCCTGCTGCCCTGCCGGTCCACTCAGGTATACGCTCCATCAGGATATCCCTCTGAGCACCGGCATATGCTTCGAGCTCCGTATACGCATCGGTCAGGTCGGAATCCGTCTTAAGACCCTGCACCGGACACACATATCCTTCATCCGTTCCGAACAGGTCTCTGGCTATGCCGAGAGCCTTGACGGAATATCCCACGACCAGAGCCGGCACATAAGTGGAATAAGCCGCGATGGATGCATGCGTGCGCGCGGCTATCAGCAGACGGCATCTGCTGATCATATACTTAAGTTCCTCAGCAGGGGCATCCGTACCATGATGACCCTGCCCGAGTCCGCATACATATCGTACAGCGTGCGTATGGGCCCCGTATCATCCGAATAAGGAGTCACCACATGAGGGATCAGCATGATCACGTCATGTGTTTCGTTCAGTATTGTCTCGATCAGATGCTTATAGTTCCTCAGGATGATCCCGGGATCATCCGGCGATTCGTAGTTTAAGATCATAGGCGAGATATTGATTCCTATGGTGTGGCCGTCCCTGAAGCCTTCAGGAAGCGCACATTCCTTTTTCTTAAGCAGAAAAGCGGGATCGGGCAGCAGAGATACCCTCTCCGCGCACTCCGCCGGCAGTCCCTCTCTCAAAGCCCGGTAAGAATCGCTCTCCCTCGCGATGATACAGCTGTATAAGGACAGATCCTCCACTATCCCGGGACGCTCAAGAAGCTTCGGCTCCACCGAACAGCCAACCAATGCAGTCGGGATATGCTCGCGTGCAAACAGCTGATTGGCTCCCCGCAGGTTCACCAAAGCGTCATCATAACAGTAGTTATCCCCGCCCACGGACAATGCCATCCTGTACCTGTCATAAGGAGCGGCGGATCTGTATGCGTAGTCCATCTGTGCATCCGCACGTCCCGTCAGACGCCGGTGTATATAGAACTTCGTCCTGAGGAGCAGACTGTCCTCGTAGTGCCCGGCAGGTATCACATCGCATATCTCACCCAGGCCGGCGCGTTCATCCTCGCCCGGATTATTGCTGAGCACCGCCGGCCGTCCGCCCAGTATGCCCGTCAGGCTGCGCACTATGGCCTCACAGCCGTGGTTTCCGCTGCCTGCGTGCATGTACATCAGGTATTCTTTTGATACTGCAGAGACGGTATCTGTCATTTTTTATTCTTATGCTTATGATACAGAGACATGTACAGTCCGGGGGCTGTCCTGAACAGGCGGATCTTGAGACGGTATCCGTGATCAAGAGCCTTCATGGCGGCTCTGTTACGGTATTCCTTTATCCTGGCGCGTAATACGCGTATATACTCCCTGTGCTCTTCATCACGTACGGTATCGCGGTCGAGCAGTGCCATACGCGATGCCGTGAGCATCACTGCTACGAGCATGTTGGATCTGAGGGCGGGTCCGTCGGCCAGTCTCTCATCCTCATGTGCCAGCAGCAGTCTGGCTTCATCCCAGCATTTCACCTGGTCCATCGCAGATGCCGTGAACGGGCGTCCCATGGCTCCGTCAGGGTTTCTGTAGTAGTTATATCCCCGGTACGGAGTATGTACCACCCTGTCGCATTTACGGACATATTCCAGCAAAAAGACCATATCCTCACCTATGGTCAGGTCACGCCTGAACTTCTGCTCTCCGATGATGCTCTTCTTATATATCTTGCCCCATACATGCGCATCCGCATGCAGCAGACGGTTTTCCAGAAATTCACGGGCTGACATTTCATCCGGCGTATCCGCGGTCACTTCCGCCCCGTCAGCCGTATCCTCAGGCTGTGCTCCGTCGGGATATCTGCTGGAGAATCCGCAGCAGGCGGGAAGACGCCCCGCCCA